>JBDSIP010000646.1:0-5926 GCA_039917915.1 Thermoflexales bacterium | reverse complement strand
GCCGCCTTCGCCCTGTATCTGGCCTCTGATGCGGGGGCCATCATCACCGGGGCCGGGTACATGCTGGATCTGGGCTATACGGCGCGATAACTGGGTAGCCGATGGCACCGCCCAAAGCGCCGGCTCCGCACCGCGCATGGGGTAGCCGAAGGCATTGCCTTCGGCTACCCCATGCGCGACTATCAAAAGACTAGACTGAGGGGGGATACACGTACGCTATGCGTCGTGGGCGTTCCTGCATAGTCGCCGGCACTTGACCAAACGTAATCTGGCGCGCGACGCGCGAGCCCGGCTCTGACCGGATTTTGGTGAATGTACTGCGCCTTCTGGAGGGCCTTGTCTCGCGAGAGCACATTGAAATCATAGCCCGCGCCCTGCTGCCAGGCCTTGTACTTCCAGTTTCTGTGGTGCGGCTCGTCAGCGCCTGCTCGCGCTGCCATCAGAGTATTGATGGGGTGGCCGAGGGCACTGCCTTCGGCTACCCCATCGATGCCGGTGGATTCATGGCTTTGCCGAGCCTTCAGATCATCCAAAATCCGGCGTGCCGATTTCCCTTTGACCGCCCACATGACTTTGGAGATTGTCAGTAGTTCTGGCCGCGGAGCGAGGCTCGGATAGCCTGAGGCATGGCCGTCGGCTATCCATGGATACTGCGCGATCCAATGGTCACTCCACCATAGAAGCAGGTGGATGTGATTTGGCATCACGACAAATGCGAGGATGTGATAGCCAAGCCGCTCACGTTCTGCTTCCAGCGTCTCGCAGAAGTACCGGGCGCAACGATCGTCAGAGAATAGGCGCGCGCCTCGAAAGGTCCTCGCGGTGATGAAATGCACGCCGTCAGCAAACTTGGGAAGATGTCGATGCAATTCCATGTTGAGCCATTACGTCGCGTGTTGCAGTTGCCGGGGTAACCATCCGCGCTGGGTAGCCGAAGGCATTGCCTTCGGCTACCCAGCGCGGTTGGTTACCCCGGCAGCGCGTACGCCCGGGTCGGCGAGAAGCTCCAGCGCGCCTCGCTGCCCACGGCCAGCACCTGCCCGGGGGCGACGGTGTAATCCTCCACGATCAGCGTCTGCTCGCCAAAGGTGAGCTCGTACTCGACCATGTTGCCAAGATAGGTCGCGCTGCGCACGCGGGCCGGATAACCCTCGCTGCCCGCGCCCACCGCCATCGCCTGGGGGCGCACAACGATCGTCGCCGGGGCGCCGGCCTTGACCCGCGGATCGGCCGGGATGCCCGCCACGACCATCCCCGCCACCCGCGCGGTGATGCCGGCTGGCCCGAGCTCGAGCGTCTCCGCGGGGATGAAGTTGGCCCGCCCGATGAAGTCGGCCACAAAGCGGGTCGCCGGACGGGCGTAAATCTCAACCGGCGTGCCGGCCTGCTCGATCCTGCCGGCGTTCATCACCACGATCCGGTCCGACAGCGCCATCGCCTCTGCCTGGTCGTGGGTGACATACACGCTGGTGATCCCGAGCTGTTTCTGCAAACGACGAATCTCAATCCGCAGGCTGACTCGCAGCTTGGCGTCCAGGTTGCTCAGCGGCTCGTCGAAGAGCAGCACCCGCGGTTCGATGGCCATCGCCCGGGCCAGGGCCACCCGTTGTTGCTGCCCGCCCGACAGCTCTGACGGCCGGCGGCGATTCTTGCCTTCCAAACCGACCATCGCCAGGGTCGTCTCCACTTTTTCGCGCAGCGTCCCGGCCTTGACGTTCCGGATGCGCAGTCCGTAAGCGACGTTCTCAAATACGGTCAGATGCGGGAAGAGGGCGTACGACTGGAACACCATCGCCATACCGCGCTTGTCGGGCTGGACCATGGCGATATCGCGCCCATCCAGCACGATCCGCCCGCGGGTGGGGTACTCAAAACCCGCGATCATGCGCAGCGTTGTCGTCTTGCCACAACCCGAAGGACCCAGCAGGGTGAGGAACTCCCCAGGCGCGATACTCAAGGTTGCGGCGTCGACCGCCGTGACCCGCCGGCCTTCCGGGGTCTTGAATTCCTTGGTGACGTTGTCGAGGGACAGGGTGCCTGCTCTGGCCATGAGTTACTCCGTCTTGACGCGCCGCTCGGCGCCGGTGGCGAGGCCAATCAAGGCCTGCAGCATGCCGATCACGACGAGAACGATCCCGATCAACAGCACGATATAGGCGAAGGCATTTCCAAACTTGCCCCCGTCCGTCTCGGCGTAGATTTGCTGGGTCATGATCTTGGTCTCGGGCGTGGTCAGGAAGATTACCGCGCTGATGGTCGTCATGCTGCGGGAAAAGGCATAGATCAGGCCGGAAAGGAAGGCCGGCCGGATGAGGGGCAGGGTAATCCGCCCGAAGGTTGTCGCGCGATTGGCGCCCAGGGAGACCGACGCTTCTTCAATCGCGGGATCGATCTGTTGCAGGGCGGCCACACCGGCGCGCAGACCGGCCGGGGTGCTGCGGATGATAAAGACCATGATGATGGCGATCTCGCCGGCCAGGATCGCCCGCCCGCCGGTCAGCTTGGGCAGCAGCACGAATTCGCCGACTTTGACCGGGTCATTGAAGGCCAGCAGATAGCCAATCCCAAAAATCGTGCCGGGCACCGCAATCCCCATCATCGTTCCAAAGTCGAGCATCCCCTTGCCGGTGAACTTCATCCGGACCACCAGAAACGCGATCAGCATGCCCAGGAACCCGGCCACAACCGTCGATATCGCCGATAGCCGGGTGGTGTCCAGCATGGCCTCGCTGCCCAGGCCCGACAAGACATAGCTGAAGTTGCTCAGGGTGAAACTGTTGTCGATGCCGAGCAGCCGGGTGAACGCGCCGGCCAGCATGGTCAGATACACCAGGACGATGAAACCGGCCAGGATCCCGTTGAGGGCGAGCAGGGGGATACGCACCCGCGGGTCCGTCACCAGCGTTATCGATCCAGTCGGCTTGCCGGTGATTGAAATAACCGAGGCCCGGTCGGCAAAATACTTCTGGGCCAGATAGACAAGCAGCGAGGGCACGATCAAGATGACGGCCAGAACCGCGGCAGCCATGAGGTCGTACTCGCCGTTGATGGCGATGAAGAGCCGGGCTGAAAGCACAACGTAATCTCCGCCAATCGTGAGCGGGTTGCCCAGATCGGCGATGGCCTCGACGAACAGCAGCAGAAAGGAGCTTGCGATGCCAGGGGCGAGCATCGGCAGGGTCACCCGGACAAAGGTGCGGAGCTTGCTTCCACCGAGATTGGCGCTCGCCTCTTCCATCGCCGGATCGAGGCCGCGCATCAGACCCACCAGGGTGAGGTAAACGACCGGGAAGAATGACATCGCCATCACGATCGTCATGCCATTCAGGCCATACACGTCCCCGGTGATTCCGAAAATGCCGTAGCTGATCATCCCGCGCCGGCCGAACAGCACGATCATTGAGATCGCGACGGCAAAGGGCGGACTGACGCTGGGGACGAGGGCGATGATGTGCAGGGCGCGCTTGAGCCATGCCGGCGCAGCGACCCGAACCTGCACGAACGCCCAGATGAAGCCGATCAGAGTTCCGGCGATGCCAACGGTGGTTCCCAGCACAATCGTCCGGGCAATGATGGTTTGGAACGTTGGGCGGAACAGGAAGCGCTCGAAGTAGGGGATCGCCTCGCTGCTGGCGGCCACGCCCAGGATCTTGACCAGCGGGTAGATGATGGCGACCGCAATAAAGACGACCGCCAGGGCCAGGCCGGCGGCGAGGGTCGGATCGATGGCGCGTCGTTTCAGCATGGGTTCACCGGCTACTTGGGTCGGGCCAGACCGTCAGGCGGGTCTGCTGTCGCGAAAACGATACTGACGCAGGTACGGTTCATTCATTCGGAACACGGATTGCGCGGATGCGCACGGATCGGCACGGATTGGCTATTCCTGACCCTTGCATTACGCCCTAAACTGCCAGTTAACGCTCTGGTTACGGCTCGGGGAATGGCCCGACGATCGTCGCGCGAGGCAGAACCTAAGGTTCTTCAAGAACCTTAGGTTCTGCTGTTGGACACCAGGGTGGCCGGGCAGTTTGGCGATTTGCGCACGGATTAGCACCTTCATCCGTTGGAATCCGTGCGCATCCGGGTGATCCGTGTTCCAAAGGCGGGCAGGCTTACTTCGGCTGCGCAGCGATGGACTCCTCGAACTTGGTCGTGATGCCCTTCTTGGCCTGGCCGGCCTTGATGAAGTCATAGGCAATCAGGTTGACCTCGGACAGCTTGACCGAGCGATCAGACACCTTGGCGTCCGGGTTGGTCGGGAGCTGGTAGGCCTTGGCCGTGGCGCCGATCTCCTGGGCCTCGGCGGTCAGGGCCCAATCGATCCACATCTTGGCGGCGGCTTCTTCCGGCCCGCCCTTGACCAGGCCCATGGCCCCGATCTCGTAGCCCGTGCCTTCCTTGGCGAAGCTGACGACGACGTCCTTGAAGCCGCTGTCGACGGCGGCCACGCAGTCATGCGAGAAGACGACGCCCACGACGGCTTCGGCCCGGCCGACGGCCTGGGCCGGCGCGGCGCCGCTCTTGGTGTACTGCGCGACTTGCGGGTGCAGCGCCTTGAGGTACTCGAAGGCCTTGTCCTCGCTGCCGAGCAACGTCACCTGAGTCCAGACCATCGTGTAGGACGTGCCCGAGGTGGCCGGATGCGCGACCGAGAACTTGCCCTTGAGCTTGGGATCAAGCAGGTCGTTCCAGGAGGTCGGCGGCTTCAAGCCGAGCTTGTCGAGTTCGACCTTGTTGGAGCAGAAGCCGAGCGCGCCGACATACACGCCAGTCCAGTAGCCGTCCGGATCCTTGGCCTTGTCCTGGATCTTGGCGGCATTGGGCGACTTGTAGGGCGCGAGGGTGCCATCGCCCTTGGCCTGGACGAAGCCGTCGGCCGGGCCGCCCCACCACACCGAGTACTCCGGGTTGTTGGCGGTGGCCTTGAGCTTGGTGGCGGCCTCGCCGCTGCTCAGGCGGGTGAAGGAGGTCTTGATCCCGGTCTTGGCCTCGAAGGCCTTGGTCTGGGCGACGCACCAGTCTTCGGTCACGGTGCACAGCACGGTGAGTTTGGTGGGCTTGGCCGGCGCGGCGGTGGCGGCTGGGGCGGACGTTGCGGCTGGGGCCGCTGCGCCGCCGCAGGCCGCCAGGGCAACAGCGGCGGAGGCCGCGAGGGCCAGAAGTCGGGTGTGGGATTGGGTGTTCACGTGATGAATCTCCTCTTGGGCGCTTAGCCCCTCCGCGCGTCCAAAAATGGCGGGCGCGCGCATTAGGGCGATCTTAACACCGTCGCCCGAATCGTAGATCGCGGCGCATGGGCGTCGGCGTGGTTCATCAGGCCCAGCCGCCTCCACAGGCATCGTCTCAAACGGCTTGGCGAGAACCCGTGAACGGCGCCGGACAATTCAAGCGGCGAGAAACGGACATGCGATGGCCCTGACAGATCTGGAACCCGACCTTTGCCGGAGCAGGCCCTCTCGCGCGTCGTCGAGATAGTCGGGCTGACCGCGGATAGCGGTCGGCGTTGCCGCCATGTTGCCATTGGGATCAGAGCCGAAGTTCGCTTGCTGGGCATTGCTCGTCGTGATCACCACGTGCGGACGGATGCTTCCCGGCCCCGCGGCCGGATAGCCCTGGGTCACCCCCGCCTTGTTGGTCATGTTTCCCAGCCCATCAAACGCCCAGGTGCTGGTGAAGTTGGGGAACTCCCCGCCGGTGGCTGACCCGCTCACCAGCCGGTTCAGGTCGTCGTAGCCATAGGTATGGGCGGTCTGCCCCGCCCCGCCCAGGGTGTACCCCGCCGAGCGGTCGCCCATCGCCGTCAGAATCACGGAGGACACGGACGCTGCTGATTTCTCAGAAGCGCTCGCGTTTACCTGCTCGGACGGCTCTGCGTAATCAGCAGCTTCCGTGTCCTCCGTGATCCGCTGATCTGGCGGGTTCGCCC
>JBDSIP010000645.1:0-2704 GCA_039917915.1 Thermoflexales bacterium | reverse complement strand
GAGGTCGGAGAGACCACCCCTCGCGCGGGCGGCCGTCTCGGCCTCATCCCAGCCGCGGCGCTCGCCCTGGTAACGCAGCTCGCTCACGGCTGTGGCGCGACAATCAGGATGAGAACGGCGCGACAATCAAGATGAGACGAGGCAGCCGAGCGAATCGATAGTTGACGCTGGCCGATGTCTTGGCAAGCGCTTTGATTGACGCGGAGCGTCAATCAGTCTTCGACAGCTTCGGTTTTCTTGATCGTGGCGTGCTTCGCCGGTCGCCCGCTGCCGCGTTTGCGGTCGAGGGCTTCGCGCCGCCGGTAGCTTTCGACATTCATTTCGAGGATCGTGGCGTGGTGCACGAGGCGGTCGATTGCCGCCAGCGTCATGGCCTGGTCGGGGAAGATCCGGCCCCACTCGCCGAACGGCTGGTTGGCCGTGATCAGCATCGAGCGGCGCTCATAGCGCGCGGCAATCAACTCGAACAGCACGCTGGTCTCGGCCTGATCCTTGGTGACGTAGGCGAGGTCGTCAAGGATCAGCAGGTCGTAGCGGTCGAGCTTGGCAATGGCGCTTTCCAAGCCGAGTTCGCGCCGCGCGATCTGGAGCCTCTGCACCAGATCAGTGGTGCGGGCGAAGAACACGCGCCGTCCGTTCTCGATCAGCGCGAGGCCGAGGGCAGCACTGAGATGGCTCTTGCCCCCGCCGGGCGGGCCGAACAGCAGGATGTTGGCCCCCTTGGCCAGCCACTCGTCGCCCGAGGCCAGCGCCATCACCTGTGCCTTCGACACCATCGGCACACTGTCGAAGTCGAATGTGGCCAGCGTCTTGCCAACGGGCAGGCGCGCTTCCGACAGATGGCGCTCCATCCGGCGACGGCCACGGTCGACCATCTCGTGCTCGGCGATGGACGCGAGGAAGCGGGCTGCCGGCCAGCCCTCCTTGTCGGATTGCTCGGCGAGCTTGGCCCACATCAGCTTGATGCCGGGGAGCCGCAGCTCGTTGAGCAGGAGTTCAACGCGGGCAGCGTCAACGGTGGTTTTGCTGGTCATGCCATGGCCTCCAAGCACGAGATCGGCGCAGCGACAGCCGGAGGCCAGCAAAGAGCCAACTCGTCATAGATGCTGAGCGGCACCAACTCGACCTCGATCACTGGCACCGAACTCGGGTTCGGCCCGAACTGCCCGCTCAGGATCGCCAGATCCGGCAACCGGCCAGCGTCGAGATCGGCATCGATCATCTGCGCCAGTTCGGCTTCGCAGGTGCGATCGTGCGCCAGCGCCAACAGCCCGACCGTCACCTTGCACGCGCGTCTGTCGCCGACCTCGGCGCACAAAGCCTCGAAGGCCCGGAGATAGGCCGGGCGCGGGAACAGCTCGTCGCGGTAAACCAGATTGTTCAGCGCCATCGGCTTTTTGCGCAACGCGTGGATGACATGCCGATAGTCCACGACGTGGCCACCTTTGTCGGGAGAGGGCTGCCGCCCGCGCCGCAACGTCATCATCGGCGTGCTGCCCAAGAAGCAATCGAGCTTGTCGTCGTAGAGATGGACCCGCAATTGGTGTCCGATCAGCCGCGACGGCGCCGTGTAGAACACCCGCTTCAGAATGAAGCCGCCTGACGATGTGACAGTGACGACCTTTTCCTCGAAGTCGGCGGTGCGTCGCTTGGGCAGATCCGCGAGGTGCGGCCGTTCCAACTCGATCCGCTTGCGGTTGTGGGCGTTCTGCCGGCCAATGATCTCGTCGATGAAGCGGCGGTAGGCATCGAGATCATCAAAGTCTCTGGCGCCGCGCAGCAGCAGTGCATCCTCCAGGGCCCGCTTCAGATGGCCATGCGGGCTCTCGATCGAGCCGTTCTCGTGGGCGACGCCGGGGTTGTTGCGTGACGGCGTCATCTCGTAGTGGCGCATGAGGCCCTGGTAGCGTTGCGTCAGATCCTCCTGGGCCTCGCGGTCCAGGTTGCAGAATGCCGCCGACAAGCTGTCGCTGCGATGCTCCAGCGGCACGCCGCCAAGCGCCCACAAGGCATTCTGGAGCCCTTCGGCCAAAGCCACAAAACTCTCGCCGCCGAGCACGACGTGGGCATGGGCGAAGCCGGAGAATGCCAGCCGGAAGTGATACAGCCGATGCTCCAGCACGGTGCCGGCGATCGTGATGCCCAGCACCATGGTCTCGGTGAAGTCGGACAACCCCATAAGGCCGGGCGGGTGCTCCTGCCGGAACATGACGTCCTGCTCGGGGCCGGCCAGCGCCCGCCACGTTCTGATGCGCCGCTCCAGCGTGCGCCGGATGCCGGGACTGATCTCGGGGTGGCGCCGCCGGATCTCGCCCACCACGGCGATGGCCCGGATGCCGGGGCTGGCCTTCAGGATCGGCAGGATCTCACTGTCCCAAATGTCGGCAAGCGGATCGGGCCGCCGCCGGCCACGTGGCGTCTTCTTCTGCGATGGCAGGCGCGGGTCGGTCTCGATCCGGTAGCCGGTGGCGGTCGAGAAGCCCGCCTTGGCCGCCGCAACGGCGGTGTCGTCGGTGTGTCGGTTGGTCATGAACAGCCTCATCTGGTGGTCGGTGATGTGGCGGCCGGTCAAAGGCTGATCCCTCATTGTTGAGACGAATCAGTCAGTTGACCCGGCTGCACTCAGCCACCAGACGGGATCTTAAAAAACACGCCGCCGGGGGTGGGCCGCCGTCAGTCGGGCTACGCCCTCCTTCCGTCAGCC
>JBDSIP010000644.1:0-7186 GCA_039917915.1 Thermoflexales bacterium | reverse complement strand
GGCCGAGGAGACCAATGCCCGCTTCAAATACCTGCTTAACCAGGGCCAGACCGGACTGAGCGTAGCTTTTGACCTGCCTACGTTGTACGGCTACGACTCCGATGCGCCCGAAACCCTGGGCGAGTTTGGCAAGTGCGGGGTCGCGATCTGCACCCTGGCCGACATGGAAGCGCTGCTCGACGGTCTGCCCCTCGATCAGGTCACGACGTCGATGACGATCAACTCCCCGGCCGCCATCATCTGGGCGATGTACATCGCGGCCGCCGAGAAACGCGGCGTGCCGCGGGCGAAGCTGGGCGGGACCCTGCAGAACGACATCCTGAAGGAGTACATCGCCCAGAAGGAATTCATCTTCCCGCCCCGCCCATCCATGCGCCTGGTCACCGACACGATCGAGTTCGGCACGAAGGAGATGCCGCTCTGGAACACCGTGTCGATCAGCGGCTATCACATCCGCGAGGCAGGGGCCACCGCCGCCCAGGAGCTGGCTTTCACCCTCGCCGATGGGTTTGAGTACGTGCGTTGGGCGATCGCGCGCGGGCTCGATGTCGACTCGTTTGCCCCGCGCCTGTCGTTTTTCTTCAACGCCCACAACGACTTCTTCGAGGAGATCGCCAAATACCGGGCCGCCCGGCGGATCTGGGCCCGCGAGATGCGCCACACGTTTGGGGCGAAGAACGAGCGTTCGTGGCTGATGCGGACCCACGCCCAGACAGCGGGCGTTTCGTTGACCGCCCAGCAGCCCGAGATCAACGTGGTGCGGGTGGCCATCCAGGCTCTGGCGGCCGTCCTCGGCGGCACCCAGTCGTTGCACACCAACTCGCTGGATGAGGCGCTGGCCCTGCCGAGCGAGCGTTCTGTTCAGATCGCCCTGCGCACGCAGCAGATCATCGCCCACGAAAGCGGGGTCACCAATACTGTCGATCCGCTGGGCGGCTCGTATTTTGTTGAGGCCCTGACCACGCGCATGGAACAGGACGCCTATCGAATGTTCCGCGAGATCGATGTGATCGGGGGTGTGCTGCCCGCCATCGAGCACGGCTACTTCCAGCGCGAGATCGCCGACAGCGCCGCCCGCTATCAGCACGAGATCGAGCAGAAGCGCCGGATCATCGTCGGGGTGAACGACTACACCGAGGCGGCTCCAGTCAGAGTGCCGTTGCTGAAGATGGACCGCGACGGAGAGCGCCGCCAGTTTGAGCGACTTGCGCGAGTGAAGCGAGAGCGCGACAATGAGGCGGTGTCGGCCAGGCTCGAGGCGCTGCGCGCAGCCGCGCGGGGGACCGCCAACCTGATGCCCTTCCTGCTCGACGCGGTGAACGCCTATGCGACCTTGCAGGAGATGATGGACGTGTTGCGCGGCGTGTTCGGGGTGTATCAGGAGCCGGTGATTCTATAGAAGCGCAGACAGTATCCTGTTCGGAGGCGATACCTCCGGCGCACGCCGGGGCCGGGGATATCGCCTCCAAAAAAAAGCGCCTGTTGAGCGGTCCGACGACCGCATTCCAAACAAGAACATGACTGAGACCAAGAAGATTCGGGTGTTGATCGCCAAACCGGGGCTGGATGGGCATGATCGGGGGGCCAAGGTGGTCGCGCGCGCTTTGCGCGACGCGGGCATGGAGGTGATCTATACCGGCCTGCGCCAAACGCCCGAAATGATCGTTGAGGCCGGCTTGCAGGAGGACGTTGACTGCATCGGGTTGTCGATCCTGTCCAACGCGCACGGGGCGCTTTTCCCGCGCATCGTTGAGTTGCTGCGCGCGGAGGGCCGGAGCGATATCCTGCTCTTCGCCGGCGGCATTTTCCCGGACGAGGATGTGCCCGAGATCAAACGCCTTGGCTTTCGCGGCGTGTTTGGGCCGGGCAGCGACACCCGCGATATCGCCGAGTTCATCCGAACCGAGATTGCGGCCAGGGGGCCGGTTCGGGGATGACGGTTGAGGCCGAACTCGCCGCGCGCGTCGCGGCGGGTGATCGCCGCGCGCTCGCCCGCCTGATCACCTGGATCGAGGACGATGATCTGCGCGCGCACGCGGCCCTGGCCGCGCTGTATCCGCGGACCGGACGCGCCCACATTGTCGGGGTGACTGGCGCGCCGGGTACCGGCAAGAGTACGCTCGTGTCTGCCCTGGCGGCCGAGGAGCGCAAGCGCGGGCGCACTGTGGGGATCATTTCGATCGATCCGACCTCGCCCTTCAGCGGCGGCGCGCTGCTTGGCGATCGCATCCGGATGATGGAACATATCGCCGACCCGGGCGTCTTTATGCGCAGCATGGCCAGCCGGGGGAGCGTGGGCGGGCTGTCGGTGGCGACCAGCGACGCCGTGCGCGCGCTGGATGCTTTTGGCCGGGATGTTGTGTTTGTCGAGACCGTTGGCGCGGGCCAGGCCGAAATCGACATCGTGCGGACCGCCCACTCGGTGATCGTCATTGAGGCGCCCGGGCTGGGCGACGAGATCCAGGCCTTCAAGGCCGGCATCCTCGAGATCGCCGATGTTTTTGTGGTCAACAAGGCCGATCGCGAGGGGGCAGACAAGACCGCCAACGCGCTCAAGGTGATGCTGGATGTGGGCAATACGATGAAGCAGCGCCGCGTCCCAGGCCCCGCGCGGGCCGTCGCGCCCAGCGTCGAAGCGTTTGTTCATCATGGCGCGCTTGCGGCGTTTGGGCTGGCTAAAGCCTACCCTCCATCGTCCGACTCGGCCGAGTGGCGGCCCCCCATCCTCAAGACCGTCGCCGCCGAGCGGCGAGGGGTGCTCGAGGTCGTGGACGCTCTCGACGCGCATTGGCGCCATCTGCGCGAGAGCGGCACGATCACCCAACGCGAGCGCGAGCGGGTCGAGGATGAAGTCCGACAGTTGCTCGGGCGCACGCTCATCCGGCGCTGTGTCGAGGCCAGTGGCGCCGAACGCTACGCCGCGCTGGTCGACGCGGTCACCGCCCGGGCGCTCGATCCGCGCGGGGCGGTCGAGGCGCTGATCGGCGCGTGGCGAGACGTAGCACGCGGCGCGCAGCCCAAGGAGGCAGACTGATGGACACCCAGACGCCCACGATCGCCAATCCGCCCGCCGAGACGCTGGCGGAGATGTACGCCATGCTGATCCTGGCCCGAAAGCTCGACGAGCGCTGCTGGATCTTGCATCGCCAGGGCAAAATCGGTTTTCACATTTCGGGGATGGGCCATGAGGCCGCCCAGATTGGCATCGTCTGGGCAATGCGACGGGGCTACGATCTGCTCCACCCATACTATCGCGACCTGGCCATGGTTCTGGCCTGCGGCATGCGCCCGACCGATGTTCTGCTCGGCTCGTTTGGCCGGCAGGGCGACCCGTCCTCGGGCGGGCGGCAGATGCCAAACCACTATTGCTACAAACCAGGCAATGTCTTTAGCGTCTCCAGCCCGGTCGGCACGCAATTGCCGCAGGCGGCTGGCCTGGCCCTGGCCGAGCAGCTCAGCGGCGGCGACCGGGTGGTCGTCACCTGCGTGGGCGAGGGCTCGACCAGCGAAGGCGACTTCCACGAGGCCATGGTCTGGGCCGGCGTGCGCAAGCTCCCTCTGGTCGTGGTGGTCGAAAACAACGAGTATGCGATCTCGGTGCCGATGCGCCAGCAGATGGCGATCGAGCGCGTCTCCGAACGCGCCGGCGGGTATGGCGTGCGCGGGGTCAGTGTCGACGGTTTGGACATGCTGGCCAGCTATCGCGCGGCCAGGGAGGCCATCGACATCGCCCGGGCCGGCGGCGGCTCGACCCTGCTCGATGCGCAGGTGGTCCGGCTGACCCCGCACTCGTCCGACGACAATGACGCGACCTATCGCTCGGCCGAGGAAAAAAGCGCCCTCAAGGCCAGGGATCCACTCCCGCGCGTCCGGGCGGATTTGATCGCGCGGGGCGCGCTGACTGAAACGCAGGCGTTGGACATTGAAGCGCGCGCCCTCATCGAGGTGGATGCCGCTCATCGGGCCGCCGAGGCCGCCCCGTATCCGCCCAACGCCTGGGCGCTTGGACCGGTGTTCGCCTGATCGTGGTGAATAGTTATGGCTGACAAGACACTGATCGAAGGCATCCGCGAGGCGCTGGACGAGGAAATGGCCCGCGATCCGCGGGTGTTTGTCGTTGGGACCGACATCGGCCCGCGCGGGGGAGTATTCCTCGCCACTCAGGGCCTGTTTGCGAAATATGGCCCGAAGCGCATCCTGGACGCGCCCCTGGCGGAGTCGTCGATCATCGGAATCGGGATCGGCGCGGCCATGAACGGACTGCGCCCGGTGTGCGAGATTCAGTTTGCCGACTTTATTCATCCGGCTTACAACCAGATCGCGAACGAGGCCGCCCGAATGTATTACCGCACAGGCGGGCAGTATCCGGTGCCGATGGTGATTCGCGCGCCGTATGGGGGCGGGGTGGGCGGCGGGCTGTATCACTCGCAGTCGATCGAGGCCACTTTTGCCCATGTGCCCGGGATCAAGGTGGTCGTGCCTTCGACGCCAGCCGATGCCAAGGGCCTGCTGAAAAGCGCGATTCGGGACGGCAACCCGGTCCTGTATCTCGAGCCCAAGAAGGGCTATCGGATGATCAAAGGCGAGATTCCCCCGGGCGACTACACCGTGCCAATCGGGGTGGCCCGGATAAGCCGGGCCGGCGCGGATCTGAGCATCTTCGCTTACGGAATGATGCACCATTTTGCCTTGCAGGCCGCGACTGAGGCAGCTGCGGTGGGCATTGACGCCGAGGTGGTCGACCTGCGCTCGCTCAGTCCGCTGGATACGGAAGCGGTCCTGGCGTCCGTGCGCAAAACCGGCAAGGCCCTGATCGTTTACGAGGACAACAAATTCGTCGGCTATGGGGCCGAGCTGGCGGCGCTGATCGCCGAGGAGGCCTTCGAGAGCCTGGATGCGCCCATCCTGCGGGTGGCTGGTCCAGACGCGCCCGCCGCGCCGTACAGCCATCCGTTGCAGGAATACTTCATGGTCAACTCGAAGACCATTCTGGCGGGCATTCGGAAGCTCGCGGCATACTGAGGGTGAAATGTCCTTAGACATGATGACAACAATCGTCCGCATGCCCAAGCTCGGCGAGAGCGTGGTCGAAGGCAAGATCGGCCGCTGGCTCAAGCAGGCCGGCGATGCCGTCCGCGAGTTTGAGCCCTTGCTCGAAGTCGAGACCGACAAGGTCACCACCGAGGTCACGGCGACGACAACCGGGACGCTCCTTCAATTGTTGCACCCCGAGGGCGCGATCGTGGCCGTCGACACCCCGATCGCATTGATCGGCCCGTCCGGGGTGGAGCAGTCGCCGGCGCCCGCGGGGGCGATTGCGCGGACGATCGAGGTGGACCAGGCCCGCAGCCCGCTCGCCGCGCGCGCGACCGGGCAGAGTTGGGTCTCGCCGGTGGTTGGACGGATGGCGGCCGAGCACGGGATCGATCTCTCGAACGTCGCCGGCACCGGTGAAGGGGGCCGGGTGACCAAGAAGGACATCCTGGCATTCCTCGAAACGCGCGCGGTGACGGCCCCGGCGCCGACGGACGCGCTCGCAGCCTGGGAGCAGCCCGGCACGGGCGAGTTGTTTCGCCCCAGCGAAGAACAGCCCGGCACACCGGTGAGCGCACCGCCGGCCTCGAACTTGACCGCCGGCGAGACGATTCCTCTGACCGCCATGCGCCGCGCGATCGCCGAGCACATGGTCCGGAGTGTCAGCGCCAGCCCGCATGTCACGACGGTCTTCGATGTCGACCTAAGCCGGGTGGTGGCGCACCGCCAGGCGAACAAGGCGGCCTACGCGCGCGACGGGGTCAATTTGACCTACACGCCGTATTTCGTCGCCGCCATTGCGGCCGGGCTCAAGAGGCACACCGCCGTCAATTCGAGCTGGGCGAATAACGCGGTGCGTCTACACAAACCGGTCAATATCGGCGTGGCGGTTTCCCTTGGCGAGGACGGCCTTATCGTGCCCGTGATCCGCGATGCGGACGCGCTGAACTTGCTCGGCCTCGCCCGGGCGGTCAACGATCTTGCCGAGCGCGCCCGGCGCCGCCAGCTCAAGCCGGACGAGACCCAGGGCGGCACGTTTACCTTGACCAACCACGGCACGTCGGGCAGCCTGTTTGCCACCCCGATCATCAACCAGCCTCAGTGCGCGATTTTGGCGGCCGGCAAGATCGAGAAGCGGGTGCTCGTCGTTACCCATGACGGAGTCGACAGCATCGCCATCAGGACGATGTGCTTTATGGGGTTGACCTTCGACCATCGCATGCTTGATGGCGCCGGCGCCGACGCGTTCATGAGCACGGTCAAGGCCGCGTTGGAGGATTGGGCCTGAGCAGCTCCCGGTCATGGCGGCTAAGGCAAACCACAGCCTGTCTCTGCGCGCCGGCGACGACATCGCGATCCGGGCCCTGCACTCGGATCGGGTGATGTATCGCTGGCGGCGCGCCCTGGTCGAGGAGGTCCGCGCTGATCGGATCGTGACGTATGCGGGAGTGGGCGGGGCAATCCTGTCGCCGGCCTATGGCCGGGTGGTCGCGCGCGACCATGTGCGCAGCGTGTTCTACCTCGACCGGCCGTATTCGGTGTTCGAGTTTCACCACACCGGCGGGCGGCCTTCGCCGGCCATCTACGTCAATCTGAATGCGCCGGCCGAGGTCAGCGAGGCCGGCATCACCTATGTTGATCACGAGCTGGATGTGGCCAAAGACCCCGGCCGCCCGGCGATCATCGTTGATGAAGACGAGTTTCTTGAAGCCATCGCGCAGTATGGCTACAGTCCGTCGTTCCAGGCTGGGGTGCGCGCGGCCGCCGAGGAAGGGCTGCGGGTGGCTGAGGCGTGGCGGGCTGGCCCGGTCCGGCATGATCTGCGGGTGGCCCGGGCGGGCGACGCTTTGCGTGTGCGGGCGTTCAAGCACGATGGGCGGCCGTATCGCTGGTGGCGGACGCGCATCGAGGACATCACCGACGCCCACCTGGTGACGACGTCTTCGATCGGCCAACTCCTTCGCACCCCGCGCGGGGCATGGCGGAACAGCCTGAATGTGCGGTCTTACTACTGGTTCGAGCGGCCCTATTCGCTGCTCGAGTGCTATGACGCGGCCGGGCAACTGCGGGAAATCTACGTCAATGTCTCAACACCGGCCCGCCTGAGAGCCGGGACGCTTGAGTATGTGGATTATGAGTTGGACGTGTCAAA
>JBDSIP010000643.1:0-5374 GCA_039917915.1 Thermoflexales bacterium | reverse complement strand
GGCCCTGGCTCGGACTGGCGCACGGTGGGAGCGCGCGTTGACGCGGCGCGCGGCGCGGCGGACGCGCCGATGCGATACCCGTCCGCGATCTGCCACGGGTTCCGGGTTGGCTGCGTTGGGTCGATTGCGATCGTTTGATTCGCCGCGGCTTCCGGCTCAACCTCAAAGTGCCGGTCGATGAAGTCGGTCGCGGTCTCGCCCGCGGCGAAAGCCGGGTGGGTGATGACATCACGCAGAAACGCAAGGTTCGTGATGAGGCCCTCGATCACGAAGCCGTCAAGCGCCGAGGTCATCTTTTCAATCGCCGCGGCCCGGGTGGGGGCGTGGACGATGAGCTTGGCCAGCAGCGAGTCATAGCGCAGGCCGATCTCGTCGCCTCGCGCCACGCCGGTATCCACCCGGATCCCGTCGCCCACCGGTTCGCGGTAGTCGGTGATGGCGCCGGTCGCGGGCAGGAAACCATTGGCAGCATCCTCGGCGCACACCCGGCACTCGATCGCGTAGCCATGGCTCGGCGCGCCCTCGAGGAGCGCCTCGGGCAGTGGCTCGCCTGCGGCAATGGCCAGTTGAAGCCCAACCAGATCGACGCCGGTCGTCATCTCCGTGACCGGATGCTCGACCTGCAGGCGGGTATTCATCTCGAGGAAATAGAAGGCGCCGCCGGGGTCGACGATGAACTCGACCGTGCCGGCATTGACATAGCCGACCGCGCGCGCAGCGGCCACGGCAGCGGATGCCATCTGAGCTCGGAGCGCGGTTGTCAGGAATGGAGAGGGTGTCTCTTCGACGACCTTCTGATGCCGGCGCTGGATCGAGCACTCGCGCTCGTTGAGGTGGATGACCTGGCCGAGAGCATCGCCGAAAATCTGGAACTCGATGTGGCGCGGGCGCTCGATGTAGCGCTCGAGATAGACGGCGTCATCGCCAAAAGCCGCCAGCGCCTCGCGGCGCGCGGCGTCGAAAAGCCCGTCGAAATCGACATCGCTTTGGGCGACGCGCATGCCCCTGCCGCCGCCGCCGGCCGCCGCCTTGATCAGGATAGGATAGCCGAGCTCCCTGGCCGCAGATCGGAGTGCGGCGTTGGACGTTTCCGGCGAGGGTTGAAACCCGGGCACCACGGGCACGCCCGCGGCCCGCATGAGATCCCGGGCGGCGGTCTTGCGACCCATCCTCCGAATCGCATCGGCGCCCGGGCCGATAAAAACGAATCCGGCCCGGGTCACTGCCTCGGCGAACGCCGCGTTCTCGGCCAGAAAACCGTAGCCCGGGTGAATGGCCTGAGCGTGAGCCTTGCGGGCGGCCAACACGATGGCATCAATGTTGAGATACGAATCGCGGGCGGGTGCCGGGCCGATGTGATACGCGGCGTCGGCCAGGCGCACATGCAGCGCATTCGCGTCGGCGTCGGAATACACCGCTATCGCGCGGATGCCCTGGGCCTGGCACGCCCGAATCACGCGGCAGGCGATCTCACCCCGATTGGCGATCAGGACGCTTGTAAACATGCATTGGCCCTCGGCAAGTATATCGGTCTCGCGAATGCGCTATAACGGAGCACATGTCCCGTCGCGCCCGCGCCCCGATCTTCCGACTCGCGGGCCTTGGCCTGCTTGCCTCCGCCGCCATTGCCCTGGGTGTGTCGCGGGCGCCGCTCGAACCGGTGCCCGTGACACCCGCGGTACCTGGGCTTGCGGCCGAAGCGACGGTTGCCCGCGAGGGCCTGCGCCTGTTCACGATCCCGCTGCTTGCGCCCGATGACGCCAGCCGGCTCATCGGGCTCGGCTTCGACGTGCTCGAGCATGTTGAGGATGGCGCGCTTCAGGTGCTGGGCGACGACTCCACCGGGAAGGAGCTTTTGGCCGCCGGATTCCGCTTTTCGGTGGATGAGGGTTTCGCGTCCGACCGGCTGCGTTCGGCCAGTTACTACGCCGGCTATCACACCGTCGCCGAGCACGAAGCGCATTTGCGCGATGTCGTCGCGCGCTACCCTAAGCTCGCCCAGGCGGTCGACTATGGAAACTCCTGGAAACGAGAACAGGATCCCAACGCTGGATACACCTTAAAAGCGTTATGCATCACCCGCCGCCAGCGCGGCGACTGCGCCCTCGATCCCAGGGCGCCCAAGCCCCGTTTTTTGATCATCGCCGCCGTGCATGCCCGCGAACTCTCCACCAGCGAAATCGCCTGGCGCTGGATTGACGCCCTGCTCGAGGGCGATGGCGTCGACCCAGAGATCACCCGCTTGCTCGACACGACCGAGATGTGGGTGATCCCGGTCGCGAATCCTGATGGGCGCGCCATCGTCGAACAGGGAGGTGACAGGCCGTTACTGCAGCGGAAGAACGCAAATTCCAGCGCCGGCGCGTGCGCGGCGACGCCGACCGCGGGGAATCAATTTGGGGTCGACCTCAACCGCAACGCCAACTTCCTGTGGGCGGCGCCAGGCGCCTCGGGGCGTCCATGCTCGCAGTTCTATTTTGGCGTGGCGGCGGCCTCGGAGCCGGAGGAGCAGGGGCTCGAGAAGCTCATGACCGCCCTGTATCCCGACCGCAAAGGGCCGGCGCTGACCGATCCCGCCCTGATCACTACGACCGGCGCAATGCTGACCCTGCACGCCTACGGCAACTCGATCATGATTCCGTGGGGTTTCACCGAATGCCGCATGCGGGCCTGCCCTGAGGCGTTGCGCGCGCCTAACGACATCGCACTACGCGCGTTTGCATTCCGGATGGCGAGCTTTAATGCCTACCTTGTCGGGCAAAGCGCGGAAATCCTCTACGTCTCCAGCGGCACAACCGATGACTGGCTGTACGGACAGCTCGGTGTGCCGGCGTTCACCGTCGAGTTGGGGCCGATGCGGGGCGCGTGCGGCGGTTTCTCGCCAGCCTATGCCTGTGTCGACACTGTACTGTGGCCGCAGAACCGGGATGCCTTGATTTACGCGGCCAAACTTGCCACTCAACCCTACTCGCTGACCCTTGGCCCGCGGGTGACGATCTCCAGCGCGCTGACGCTGACCGTGACGGCCGGGGCGTCGTTCACCGTAACGGCCATCGCAGATGATGATGCATTTGGCCCGGCGAAGGGCAGCTTTGGCCGGCCAGCCGTCCAGAATATTGCCGAGGTTGAGGCGACCATCGACGCGCCCCCTGGCCCCGGCGCGCGCCTGGTAGCGCTGCTGCCTGCTGACGGCGCCTACAACGCCCCGCGCGAGATCGCCTGGGCGGTGATCAACACAAAGGGTTGGGCCCGCGGCCGGCATACCGTGTACGTGCGCGCTCGGGATGCCTCCGGTGTGTGGGGTCCGCTCAGCGTGATGTGGGTGACGATCCGCTGAGGGGCGCCGCGGCCGGGACCTCAGCTACATCCGGAAAACGCCGTAAGAAGTTGGGCCGCCAGGCGCGCCCGCGCAGGCGGCGAGGGCCAGGCCCAACACGCGCCGGGTCTCGGCCGGGTCAAGGATACCGTCGTCCCATAGCCGCGAAGTGGCGTAGTACGGATTCCCCTCGCGCTCGTATTTAGCGAGGATGGGCGCCCGGAACGCGTCTTGCTCGGCCGGAGTCATCGGTGGATTCCCGCGCCGGGCGTTCTGATCCATTTTGACCGTGAGCAGCACGTTGGCGGCCTGCTCGCCGCCCATTACGCTGATCCGCGCATTGGGCCAAGTCCACAGAAAGCGCGGCTGGTATGCCCGCCCGCACATGCCGTAGTTGCCGGCCCCGAAGGACCCGCCGATGATGACTGTGAGCCTGGGGACCTGGGCGTTGGCGACCGCGTTGACGAGCTTGGCCCCGTCCTTGGCGATCCCGCCGTTTTCGGCCTCGCGCCCGACCATGAATCCAGTGATGTTTTGCAGGAAGAGCAGGGGAATCCCGCGGGCGGCGCACAACTGAACAAAGTGGGCGCCTTTGAGCGCGCCTTCGCTGAATAGCACGCCGTTGTTGGCCAGGATCCCGACGAGATAGCCGTGGATGCGGGCAAACCCGCACACCAGGGTGATGCCGTAGCGGGCCTTGAACTCGCGGAGGCGGCTGCCGTCCACCAGCCGGGCGATCACCTCGCGCGCGTCGTAGGCCACCCGATATGAGGCCGGCAGAACGCCATAAAGCTCCTCGGAGTCATACAAGGGCGGCTCCGAGTCGACCTGGTCGAGACGCGCCGCCGGGGCCGGGCCAAGCGTCTCGACGATGCCGCGCACGAGGGCCAATGCATGAGCGTCGTCCTCGGCCAGGTGATCGGCAACGCCAGACAGGCGGGTGTGGGCGTCCGCGCCGCCAAGATCCTCCGCGCTGACGTCCTCGCCAGTCGCCGCTTTCACCAGGGGCGGGCCGCCGAGAAAGATCGTGCCGGTCCCGCGCACGATGATGGTCTCGTCGCTCATGGCCGGCACATATGCGCCGCCGGCTGTGCAACTCCCCATGACTGCCGCGATCTGCGGGATGCCCCCGGCGCTGAGGGTGGCCTGGTTGTAGAAGATTCGCCCGAAGTCGTCGGCGTCGGGGAAGACCTCATCCTGCATCGGCAGAAACGCCCCGCCGCTGTCAACCAGGTAGACGCAAGGCAGATGATTCTCAAGCGCGATCTGTTGCGCGCGAAGGTGTTTCTTGACGGTGATCGGGTAATAGGTCCCGCCCTTGACCGTCGCGTCGTTGGCGACGATGACGCATGCCCGCCCGTGGATTGGGCCGATGCCGGTGACGATCCCGGCCCCGGGCGCATCACCGTCGTAAAGATCATTTGCGGCCAGCGGCGAGAGCTCGAGAAAGGGCGCCCGCGGATCAATCAGCCCGTCGATACGGTCACGGACAAAGCGTTTGCCCTGTTCGGCGTGGCGCTGTCGGGCAGACTCATCGCCACCGCGCCGGGTCGTGGCCAGCCGTTCGCGCAGAGCCTGGGCCAGTCCGCGATGATGGACGGCGTTGGCTTTGAACTGTTCGGAGCCGGTGTCGATCTGGGAGGAAAAGATTTCCATAATTCTGTTGTTGCGCGCCCGCTGCTCAAGCGCGGCCGTGCCATCCGCGGCATCCGTGTTTTCCGTGCTCGGGCTTGACAAGAAGGCGTTTGAATCTTAGCATCAACCAAACGATCGTTTGAATGCGTCCGGTGGCGATATGCGCGGGCGGAGCCGGGGCCAATTGCCACCAGAAAACGATCTTGTTTAAGCGTTCCAAGCAGAGTACCCACCCACCATGAGAGAAGCCGTCATCGTCGAAGCCGTCCGCACCCCCATCGGAAAGCGCAATGGCCGCCTGAGCCAATGGCATCCGATTGACCTGCTCGCCCATACACTGGTCGAGCTCATCCGCCGGGCTGGCATCGATCCCGCGAGCATTGACGACGTCATCGCGGGTTGCTACAGCCAGATTGGCGAGCA
>JBDSIP010000642.1:0-5837 GCA_039917915.1 Thermoflexales bacterium | reverse complement strand
CGACCCTTCTTCGTGTCGATGTGCCGTTATTCTTCGCGCATCACATAGCCCACGCTGCGGACTGTGTGAATGAGGCGCGACTCGCTGGCCGCTTCTGTCTTCTGCCGCAGGTACCGAATATAGACCTCAAGGACGTTGCTCTCGCCCCCAAAGTCATATCCCCATACGCGGTCCAAAATCTGCTCGCGGGTCAATACCTGGCGGGGATTCCGCATCAAATACTCGAGCAGGTCATATTCCTTGGCGGTGAGCTCAAACTGTCGTTCGGCCCGCCGCGCCAGACGCGTGCCGGTATCGAGCTGCAAGTCGGCGAATTTTAGTATCTCCGGTTTTGCGCTTGGCGCCGCCCGTCGCAGCATAGCATGCACCCGCGCCAATAGCTCCGGAAAGGCGAATGGCTTGACGATGTAGTCGTCCGCACCGGATTCCAGGCCAAGCACGCGATCCGGCACACTCTCTTTCGCCGTCAGCATGATGATAGGCACATTGCTCGCCATCCTCAGCCGGCGGCACACCTCCAGGCCATCCATTCCGGGCATCATCCAATCCAGGATGACGAGATCGGGCGGCGTATCACGCGCCGCGGACAAGCCCGTTGCGCCATCCGCGGCCACGGTAACCTTGTAATTCTCGTAAGCCAGGCCCCGCCTCAGCAGGTCTCGAATCTGATGATCGTCCTCGATGACGAGAATGTGCTCTGATTGCATTTCCGCTCTCCTATTTCATCGTGTTGCGTTTTCCCCAGCCATGGTTATCAGGCCCAGTCTTCTTTGGCTGCCGATTCTGCTGGAAGCTTTTGGGGAGAACCACAATTCTATGCCAGAGTAAGTCTGACGCTCCTGAGCGTGAGCAGGCCCTAAGCTCGCATTAACGAGCGTCAAAACCAAGAGCCTGGAAATACTCGTCGCTGACGAATTTGAGCATATATCGGAAGGCCTTGCCCTGGCGCCCCACCAGACGAAAGCCAGACTCCTCCGCCCAACGTTGGATGGTCCGCCCTCGCACGAAATCGGGTTCCGGCAGTTCTTCGCCGACCACAAGGACGCCGGACGGCTTAAGCACCCGCCGGGCCTCCTTCAAAGCGGCGCCACGATCCTTGATCACCGGCAACATCGAGATCATCACCACCACGTCGGCTGACCGATCCGGAATGGGTAGTCGATCTGCCTGGCCCAGACTGATTTTCACGTTGTTTGCGCCAATATCAGCCAGACGCCGATCAAGGCGGTCCAGTACTTGCGGATTTGCGTCCACGGCGTAGATCATGCCCGCGGGTCCCACCCGGCGCGCTGCCTCGATGGTGAGCAGCCCCGGCCCGCAGCCGACATCAACGACGCTTGAGTTCCTTCGAACGCCTGCAAAATCAAGCACCTGGATTGGGTCGCGGTAGCGCACGCGAACGCGGCTGCCAAGAAGGGGCGCTATCTTCGCCGGCGTCGGCGCCGGACGAAAGCGAAACAGCACCCGTACGCCGACCTGTATGCCAACCAGAATGCCTAGCGCAAATGCCGTAGCGCGAACAAGAGCTCTGAACATGGACGCCATTGTAGCCGCGCCAGCTTACTGGCCGAGCAACGCGGACCCGTAATATACGATGACTCCGGTCCATAACACCGAGTCCATGCGGTCCAAGACGCCGCCATGACCCGGGATAAGGTCGCCTGAATCCTTCGCATGCGCCTGGCGCTTGAACATCGACTCGGAAAGATCGCCAAGCGTGCCGAGCGCTCCGGCGGCCATGGCAAGCAGGATGCTCTTGACGGGTCCAATCCCGGGAACGACAAGGCCAAACGCCACGCCGCCAACGACCGCGGCCAGGATCCCGCCCAGGTAGCCCTCCCAGGTCTTTTTGGGGCTGACCGCAGGAGCCAGTTTCCGTCGCCCGAACCGGGAGCCGACCAAATAGGCCGCGCTATCGGCCAGCCATGTTGCTCCAATTGCGATCACGACCCAGGCCAGACCGTTGGGCGAGTCGCGCAACAGAGCAAGGTGGCCCGCGCACCAGCCTATGTAGGAACCCGATACGAGGGTCAGCGCCCAATCTGCGGTCGGGGTGCCGTCTCGGCGTCGCAGCTGGATCGCCAGGGTGCCCAGCATGAATGCCGACACCCCGACGCCGACCGTCGCGATGGGCCAGCGCAGCCAGACCGCCAGGAACGCGCCGGCCGCAATGAGCAGGGCCGCGACGCGGCCTGGTCGGAATCCACTCGCCGTGACAAGTGAGATCATCTCATCAGTGGCCCGAATCGCGAGCCCGAGCAGGTAGCCTCCCCACCAAATGCCGCCCAGCAAGCCAGCCACTACGGTGATCGCGCCAATCACAATGCCGCTGAAGACGCGGACGCGGAGGTTCTGCGACACAGGACTACCGAGCGGTCACGCCGCCATAGCGGCGCTCGCGTTGTCCAAAATAAGCGATCGCCTTGCGGATCTCGCCCTCATCAAAGTCGGGCCAGAACGTATCGGTTACGTAGTATTCGGCGTATGCGCTCTGCCACAGCAGAAAATTGCTGGTTCTAAACTCGCCGCTGGTCCGAATCACAAGGTCTGGGTCCGGCAAATCGCCCGTGTACATGCGCTGGCCGAGCAACTCCTCGCTGATGTCTTCCGGACGAACACCTTCGGCGACGATTTGGCGCACGGCATCCACAATCTCGGCGCGCCCGCCGTAGTTCAGCGCCACGTTGAGGACGATCCGATCGTTGTGCTTTGTTCGTTCAATCGCGGCGCGCACCCCTTCCTGCAACTTGGGCGTTAGGCGCTCAATTCGCCCAATGTGCCGAACCTGCACGAAGTTGGCATCCATCTCGTCGATCTCGTTCTCCAGGACGTTTTCGAAGATCCCCATAAGACCGGCAACTTCGTCCTCGGGCCGGCTCCAATTTTCGGTTGAGAAAGCGTATAGCGTCAGAACCTTAACGCCCAGTTCAACGCAAACGCGCAAAACGCGGCGTATGTTCTCGGTCCCGGCCCGATGGCCAAAAATCCGGGGCCGATTATGACGCTCGGCCCAGCGCCCATTCCCATCCATGATGATGGCAACGTGCTGCGGGATGCGCGCCGGCGGTTGCGCCCGCGCAAGGTGGGCAGTCTTCCCGCGTGAAAGAGGCTTTCGATGGAGCGCGCGCTCGAAGGACGTTATGGCCATTCAGTTAACTTCGTTTTTGCCAGAAGCGCCGCCCAAGGCGCGCGCGTGACCGGCAGCAACGCCTAGAGTTCGGTAATCTCCTTCTCTTTGCGGACAGCGATGTCGTCGGCCCGGGCGGTCACCTTATGCGTGAGCGTCTCGATCTCCGCCTTTCCACGCTTGTGCTCGTCCTCGCTGATCAAGTCGCCTTCTTCATATTCCTTAAGCGTCTCCATCGCGTCGCGCCGGGCGTTACGCACGGCGACCTTCGCCTCCTCCAGGCGCTTGTGCACATGCTTGGCAATCTCCTTGCGACGCTCGAGCGTCAGCGCCGGAAGCACAAGTCGAATGACCTTTCCGTCATTCGAAGGGTTCAGTTTTAGGTCGGACGCCGAGATAGCCTTCTCAATAATTTTGATGGTGGATGGGTCAAATGGTTTGATCATCAACATCTGCGGTTCGGGGACCGTGATCGTGGCCATGCTCTGAAGCGTAACGTGGGTGCCGTAATACTCCACATGCATTTTCTCCACGAGCGCAGGAGACGCTCGACCCGTCCGGACGGACTGGAAATCGTTCTCCATGGCCTCGATGGCCTTATTCATGTTCTGCCCGGTCTCGAGGGCTAGTTGTTTGATATCGTCTGACATGCGAAACTCCAAATAAGTTTAGGCCCGGCGGTCTTCCCACCTCAGCAGGACGACTGTCAAATGCTATCACAAAGGTCGCTGACAGAATTTGACAGCAAATGCCATGCGTCGAGCACGACGTTGTCCCATGCGAAAGTCGCCTCGGGCACGCTAACTGATGATGGTGCCGACGGTTTCGCCCATGACGGCGCGTTCGAGGCTGCCCTCGTGCCACAAATCCATCACCATAATGGGCAGGTGATTCTCCATGCAGAGGGTGATGGCGGTGCTGTCCATGACCTGAACACCCTTATTCAACGCATCGAGGTAGGTCAGCCCGACATAACGCTGAGCGCCAGGGTTCTTGCGCGGATCCGAATCGTACACGCCGTCAACCTTGGTGGCCTTAATCAAAATATCGCAGTTAATCTCCATCGCCCTAAGCGCGCCAGCCGTATCGGTCGTGAAATAGGGGTTGCCTGTCCCAGCACCCAGAATGACGACGAGTCCCTTCTCGAGATGGCGGATTGCCCGGAGACGAATGTATGGCTCAGCGACGGATCGGATCTCGATGGCTGTCTGCACGCGCGCGCCAATCCCGCGTTGCTCAAAGGCGTCGCGCAGCGCAAGCGCGTTCATGACAGTTGCGAGCATCCCAATGTGGTCGGCCGTCGTTCGATCCATCCCCAGGGCGATCCCATCTTTCCCGCGCCACCAATTGCCCGCGCCCAGCACGATGGCAACCTGCACCCCGAGTTCCCGCACTCGCTGGACTTTCTCAGCCACCTCTCGCGCAAGTTGCGGCACGATGCCCATGCCGCCAGGACCTGCGAACGCCTCGCCGCCCAATTTCAGCAACACGCGCTTGTACTTTGGTCCGGTCACACTCCCTCCTCGTCATCGCTGCAAAGGCAACCTCTCTTTTGGCGCTCCCCTGCCCGTGACAAAAAAAACTCCCGAATCGACAGGGTCGGTTCGGGAATCTTTCATTTCCTGCGTGTCGGCTTATTCGCCGCCCAATTGATACCGCATAAACCGCCTGACGACCACATTCTCGCCGATTTTGGCGATTCCATTTCGAATCAGGTCGGCCATCTTGACCTTGTCGTCCTTGACGAACACCTGCTCGAGCAGTACGGCTTCTTTGAGCCAGGCATCCACCTTGCCTTGCGCGGCGCGCGCAGCGATTTCGGGCTTCTTGCCTTGCTCGATGTATTCCTGCTTGAAACGCTCTACCTGAGCGTTCAGGACGTCCGCGGGCACATCCTCCTTGCGGATGTACTCTGGGCCGGTTGATGCGATTTGAATCGCGATCTCGTGGGCGAGCTCGCGAAACTCGGGGGTGCGCGCCACGAAGTCAGTTTCGCAATTAACCTCGACCATGACGGCCATGCGCCCGCCCTGATGGGCGTAGACCTCAATTCTGCCTTCGTTGGCCTCGCGGCTGGCCTTCTTGACCGCCGATGAGAGCCCTTTTTCGCGCAGGCTGGCGGCGGCCTTGTCCATGTCGCCTCCGCTCTGATCAAGGGCCTTCTTGCAGTCAAGCATACCCGCGCCGGTTGTTTCGCGCAGCTGCTTGACCATTTCTGCTGTTACTGCCATGTCTTCCACCTGACTCAAGACCCCCCACACGAGCCAATTCGGAGGCGATATCCGCCGGTTTCGCCGCGGGATATCGCCTCCGATAATGGCTTGTGTTGGGGGTTCTATGCCTGATCTTCCTCGCCCGGATCGAACGAACGCACGACTTCGGCCGCGACGCCGGACGCATCCTCGGGCCGGACGTCCTTTTCCATCAGCGTTGCTTCGATTTGATCAGCGCCCTTGCGAAGCTGAAGTCCTTCGATGGCGGCGGTCGCCATCGCTTCAACGATCAACTTGATGGCTCGAATCGCGTCGTCGTTGGCCGGGATGACATAGTCGACCCCGGCCGGATCACAATTTGTGTCGACCATCGCGATGACCGGAACGCCAAGCTTGTTCGCTTCCTTGATCGCATTGGCCTCGCGCGACACGTCGACGATAAAAAGGGCGTCCGGCAGGCGCTTCATGTTCTTGATGCCGCCCATGCGCCGGTTCAT
>JBDSIP010000641.1:0-4519 GCA_039917915.1 Thermoflexales bacterium | reverse complement strand
CGCGCAGGGCGCCCCAGGCGCGAAGCGCGCCGGGTGAGGGGCGATCACACCGCGCCAAGATTTCGCCCCTCACCCCAACCCCTCTCCCGCTGGGAGAGGGGCTTTGGCATCCCACCCTCATGCCCTCTCCCAGCGGGAGAGGGCGGCGCGCAGAGCGCCCCAGGCGCGAAACGCGCCGGGTGAGGGGCGATCACACCGCGCCAAGATTTCGCCCCTCACCCCAACCCCTCTCCCGCTCGGAGAGGGGCTTTGGCATCCCACCCTCCTGCCCTCTCCCAGCGGGAGAGGGCGGCGCGCGGAGCGCCCCAGGCGCGAAGCGCGCCGGGTGAGGGGCGATCACACCGCGCCAAGATTTCGCCCCTCACCCCAACCCCTCTCCCGCTGGGAGAGGGGCTTCAGCATCCTTCGCGCAGACGCTTCGCACGCCGATGCATTCCCTGCCCTCTCCCAGCGGGAGAGGGGCTTTTGCATTCCAGGTAATTCGCCAATCACGCCTCGCGTGCGCACTCGAGGAATATCGCCTCGAGAACTGCCTCAAATCTCTTCCCAACATCCTCGTTCGTAAAACGGATTGCCCGATAACCGTATCCCTCCAACGCGGCTGTCCGCGAGGCATCCCGGGCCTCTGCTTCAGCGCCCGCATGACTGTCGCCGTCAACCTCCACCACCAGCTTCGCCGACTCGCAGCAGAAGTCGACGATGTATCGCCCGATCGGATGCTGGCGGCGGAACTTGAAAACGGCTAATTGGCGGTTTCGAAGCGCCTGCCACAACCTTGCTTCAGGGGTGCTTTGCCGCCGCCGAAGCGCCCGAGCGCGACCGGTCGTAGCTGGGCGTGAGGGTCGTTCGCCCACGACACCTACCCCGCCCGCAACGCCGGCAGCACCTCGCGCCCGAGCAGTGCGATTGCGCGGCGCGGGTCGGGACCCAGCGGTGGACCAAAGCTGATGTGGCGCGCGCCGGACGCCACCAGCGGGCGCAGCCGCCCAACCACCTCGGCCGCCTCGCCGACCACCCCGATGGCCAGCATCCGTTCATCGACCAGGGCCAGGGCACGGGCCTCGTCACCGTCGACCATCAACGCCTGCTCAATCGGCCCAAATTCCTCGCGGGCGACACCCAGACGCGCGTAGATAAGCGGGCTGAGCGCATGCCCGTAGTAGGCGACCTTGCGGGCGAGCGCGCGCCGCGCGGCCGCCCGATCCGCGTCGATCGACACCCACACGCAGGCCGCCAGGTCAAACGGGCCGAGCCCCTCCGCGCGCCGCGTCAGCCCCGCATCGATCAGGGGCTTCACCCCGAAATAGTGCTCGGGCGGGAAGAGCAGCGGCAACGCGCCATCGGCCAGCTCGCCGGCCAAGCCCAACATCCCCGGGCTCATCGCCCCCAGGTAGATCGGCGGCACGCGCGCCGGCGTGAAGCGCAGATAGGCCTCGTTGGTCCAACGCAAAAACTGGCCCGCAGCCGGGGCGCGCTCGCCGCGCAGCAGGGCTCGAATCGCGACAATGGTCTCACGCATCGCGGCCAGTGGCCGTGTCTGCTCAATCCCTACCCACTCCAGAAACTCGGCCGCGCCGGCGGCCAGCCCGAGATTAAAGCGCCCTGCGCTCAACTCGTCCAGGGTCGCCGCCATCATCGCGATCTCGCCCGGATGAATGGTGTACGGATTGAGGATGCACGTGCCGATCTCGATCCGCTGGGTGGCCGCCGCCACTGCGGCCAAAATCACCGGCGCGCTGCGCAGAAAGAGATCGTTGCTGACCCAAAACTGGTCAAAGCCGGCCGATTCGGCGACCTGGGCCAGGGACACATACTCGGCGACGGGCAGGTCGTTGTTCAGCCGCAGGCTGAAGCGCAGGTTGGAAACCATCAAAAAAGAATGGCAAAATGGTTGTCCCCGCGCTTCGCGCGGGGACAACCATTTTGCCGACTGTTTTCAGGCGGGATCCGCATCTGATACAAAGGCATCGGCTTCGATTTCGACCAGATACTCCGGCCCAACCAGGCGTCCTTCGACCAGGGTATTGGCCGGCCGGATCTCGCCAAAGCGCTCGCGATGCGCCCGGGCCACCGGCTCCCAATGGGCGATGTCGCTGACGTAAACCCGGGTCCGCACAACGTCGCGAAGCGATCCTCCGAGCTGGGTGATCGCCCGCTCGATCTTGTCGATGATGAAGCGGGCCTGCCCGGCCGGATCGCCGGGCGCGACCACCTTGCCGTCGGCGTCGGTGGCCGTCGTGCCGGACACCCAGATCTGCGTGCCTACCCGCACCGCGCGGGCGTAGCCGGCCATCGCCTCCCAGGCGGTGCCGGTGGAAACTGAAGTTCGGGTCGCCATCTGCTCCTCCCTCAAAACTCGAATGAGATTTCTTTCAAAAATCGACATGCCCCGGCGGAGCCGGGGCATGTCGATTTTTGGGATCAGCTTCGCGGCCGCGCCAAACGACGCAGCCCAATGACGACCAAAACGACGCCGAGCGCCAGCGTCAGCGCGCCTGCCACCGCCCAGAAAGGCTGGCTCGTCATTTGGCTGCCCAACAGCAGTCCGATCCCCTGAAACATCCAGACCGCCCCCGTAAGCGCCAACAGCGCGCCCACGATCGGCAAGATATATCGCATGAGATAACTCCTCTTGTAGAGACGGGTTTTTCGGAAGAGATATTCTTCTGAAATCAGTAAGTCGGCAAACTCCGATCGATCTCGCGCGCCCAGGCCAGCACCCCGCCCTTCACGTTCTTGACGTTGGTAAAGCCGACTGTGCGCAGGAAGCGCACGATGTCGGCGCTGCGCACGCCGCTGCGGCACTGGATGAACAGCTCGCTCGCCTGGGCCAGCTCATCAAGATGATCCGGCACCGTGGCCTTGGGCATCAAGGTTGCCCCGGGGATGCGCACGATGTCCCACTCGTTTGGCTCGCGCACATCGATCAGCCGCGCGCCGCCCAGGCCGGCCTTGAGCCGGGCCGCCAGCTCGGTCACCGTGATCTCCGGCACGATATTCGCCGGCGTATCCGCCACTGGCTTGACCCCGCAAAATTCGTCATAGTCGATCAGGGCAGTGATCTTGGGATGCTCGCCGCAGATCAGACAGTCCGGGTTCTTGCGCAGCTTGAGAGTCCGGAAGCTCATCTCCAGCGCATCGTAGACCAGCAGCCGCCCGATGAGCGGCTCCCCCGCGCCGGTGATGATCTTGACCGCCTCGGTCGCCTGGATCACCCCGATGACGCCGGGCAGCACACCCAGCACCCCGCCCTCGGCGCAGGAGGGGACCAGCCCGGGCGGGGGCGGCTCGGAGTACAGACAGCGATAACACGGGCCGTCCTTGGCCCCAAACACGCTGGCCTGCCCGTCGAAGCGATAGATGCTGCCATACACGTTGATCTTGCCCAGCAGCACGCACGCATCGTTGACCAGATAGCGGGTCTGGAAGTTGTCGGTGCCATCGATGACGATGTCGTATTCGCGGATGAGGTCCAGGGCATTCTCACTGGTCAGCGGCTCGTTGTAAGTCTCGACATCGATGAAGGGATTGATATCGTGGATGCGGGCCTTGGCGCTGTCGACCTTGAACTGGCCCAGAGTGCTTGTGCCGTGGATGATCTGGCGCTGCAGGTTGGATTCATCGACGGTATCGAAATCGATCAACCCGATTGTGCCGACCCCGGCCGCGGCGAGATACAGCGCCGCCGGTGAGCCCAGCCCACCGGTGCCAACCAGCAGCACCCGGGCCGCCTTAAGCCGCTTCTGCCCGGCCACCCCGATATCGGGCAGGATGAGATGGCGCGAGTAACGGCGCATCTCCTCATTGGTGAACTTGATGTGGCTGGTGTCAAGATCCAACCCGCCGGCCACACTCGGCACGATGCTGAGTGTGGCTCCATTCGGCAGCAGCGTGTCGAGGCCCTTCAGATAACGCACGTCGTCATCGCCCAAATACAGATTGACAAACGCGCGCAGCTCGCCGTTCTCGGCGAACAAATGCGGGGCGATCCCGGCATGCTGGGTGGTCAGGGCGGCCAGCGCCGCGCGCACGTCGGCGGCCTCAACCGCGACCTGGCGGGCTCCGGCCACGTGCGGCCGAAGCGGGGTTGGAATCCGTATGGATACGCTCATTGCTCTATTACTCCACGATCAAGGTTTCTTCATCAAAGGCATCCCGCTCATCGCGCAGCACCCACGACCGGGCCATCCCGGCGCGGCCCTGCCCGACCGACACGATCATGAACGACACCACCGGCCAGGCCCACATCCGGTCGGTCTCGGACGGTGTCGCCGGCCAGTCTGGGTGCGAATGGAAGAAGCCGATGATATCCAGCCCGCGCTTCGACGCGTCCCGGTCGGCCTTCACGATGTCGCGCGGGTCGATCGAAAAGCGGTCGCGCAGATCGTGGCCTGCCCCGTCGCCTTCCAGCGGCGCCCAGGCGTTGGCCACTGGAATCGCCTCGACCACCCGCTTGTCCGCGCCATCGATCTCGCCGATGAACAGCCCGCACGCCTCATTGGGGTAGCCCGCTTCGAGA
>JBDSIP010000640.1:0-5136 GCA_039917915.1 Thermoflexales bacterium | reverse complement strand
GGGGTTGGCATTTCCCGCCCGGCGTGCGCCGGGGCGGGAAATGTCAACCCCGAAAATCCGTTCTCCTCGGAGCCCTGGGGGACGAAGTCCAGATGGTAAGCAAGGCTCGATGACGCGACGATGAAATGTCCACAATGCAGCTCCACTGACACGCATGTCATAGACACGGTTCGCGAGGCTTCCGGGTGCATCCGCAGGCGGCGGGCGTGCAAGGCGTGCGGGCGGAGATTCAGCACCGTGGAGCGGATCGTTGAGGTTGCGCCTCTGGTCGTCAAGCGGGGCGGGCGGCGTGAATCGTTTGATCGGGACAAGGTTCTGGACGGCATTCGGATAGCGTGCGCAAAGCGGCCCGTGTCGGCCGCCGACATTGAACGTCTGGCTGATCAAATCGAAGCGCAAGTGATCGCGCTGGGTAAGCCTGAAGTTGCCGCGCGCGATGTCGGAGACATAACGCTTCGCGGATTGCGTACGTTGGACGAAGTTGCCTACATTCGGTATGCAATTGTGTATCTCAATCTGAAGGACATCGAAAGCGTCAAGGGAGAAATCGAGAAATTATTGGGGGAGCGCTGAGTCGCGTCCCGGACATATCAGATACCCACCGCGAGCTGGAAAAAGTATGAAGATCAATCGCCGCTACACCCGTCCCCGCCAATCGCCCTATATCGATATCCCGTTCGAGAAACGCGGGTCCAGCATCCGGAATACCGACGGATCAAGGGTCTTTGAGATGACGGATATCGCTGCGCCTGCGCATTGGTCGCAGGTCGCGGTCGATATCATCGCCCAGAAGTACTTTCGGAAGGCAGGTGTGCCGTCTGCGACCCGGCACGTTAAGGAAAAGGGCGTGCCGGCATGGTTGCAACGCAGCGTGCCAGGCGAGGGTGCCGCGACGAATACAGGTGAGCGCGACAGCAAGCAGGTTTTTGGCCGGTTGGCGGGCTGCTGGACATATTGGGGCTGGAAGCACGGCTACTTCGATTCGGAAGAGGATGCCCAGGCCTTTCACGATGAGCTGTGCTACATGCTGGCCATGCAGATGGCTGCGCCAAACTCGCCTCAATGGTTCAACACAGGTTTGAATTGGGCCTATGGGATCACCGGACCTTCTCAGGGTCACTTTTATGTGGACCCGAAAAACGGCCAACTCATGACCTCGGATGATGCCTATACGCATCCGCAGCCGCACGCCTGTTTCATTCAATCCGTCGCCGATGACCTCGTGAACGAGGGCGGCATCATGGACTTGTGGGTGCGCGAGGCTCGAATTTTCAAATATGGCAGCGGCACAGGGAGCAACTTCTCCAATCTTCGGGGCGAAATGGAGCCCTTGAGCGGGGGTGGTCGATCCAGTGGTTTGATGTCATTCCTGAAGATTGGCGATCGGGCGGCCGGCGCGATCAAGAGCGGCGGCACGACCCGTCGCGCGGCCAAGATGGTCATCCTCGATATCGATCATCCTGATATCGAAACCTTTGTCGACTGGAAAGTGACCGAGGAGCAAAAGGTTGCCTCGCTTGTCACCGGAAGCAGGCTGAACAATCGTCATCTGAATGCGATCATTCAGGCCTGCCACGCCGAGAAGCATGAGGCCGCCCGGTTTGATCGCAAGCAAAACAAAGGCCTGGCGAGGGCCATCGGCGACGCCCGGCTGGACCTCATTCCCGGCAACTACATTGAGCGCGCGATCCAGTATGCCGAGCAGGGCTACACCGCCATCGCTTTCGCTGAGTATGACACCGACTGGAACAGCGACGCGTATGCCACCGTCAGCGGCCAGAATAGCAACAACAGCGTTCGTGTGACAAATGCCTTCATGCAGGCAGTCGAGAACGACGGCGATTGGAACTTGTTGTGGCGGACCGATATCGAAAAGGCGCGCAAGACGGGCGCGCAGGTGAAGAGCCGGCGCACGATCAAGGCCCGCAGTTTGATGCAGCGCATTGCCGACGCCGCCTGGCAAAGCGCCGATCCCGGGATGCAATACCACGACACTGTAAACGAGTGGCACACCTGTCCCGCTGACGGCCCCATCCGCGGCAGCAATCCCTGCTCGGAATACATGTTTCTCGATGACACGGCCTGCAACCTGGCCAGCCTGAATCTGGTCCGGTATTATGACGAAAAGACAGGCGTCTTCGATGTCGACGGTTATCGGCATGCCACCCGGCTATGGACGCTTGTGCTCGAGATCAGCGTGCTCATGGCGCAGTTTCCGAGCAAGCCGCTGGCGACCCTGAGTTATGAGTTTCGGACGTTGGGTTTGGGTTATGCCAACCTCGGCACGCTCCTGATGATCCAGGGCGTGCCCTACGACAGCCCTGAAGGGCGGGCAATCGCAGGGGCGCTGACGGCCATGCTGCACTGTGGCGCGTATGCCGCCAGCGCTGAAATGGCCGGCCAGCTCGGCCCGTTTCCGGGCTACGCCCGCAATCGCGAACACATGCTGCGTGTTATCCGCAACCATCGCCGGGCGGCCTACAACGCGAGCGCCGTGGAATACGAAGGGCTCACCGTCCACCCGCTCGGCATCGATCCGGAATTCTGCCCGGGCGACCTGTTGCGAGCCGCCCGTGAGGATGCTGATCGGATGCTCGCGCTCGGCGAGCAAAACGGTTTCCGGAATGCCCAGGTGACGGTCATTGCGCCGACCGGCACCATCGGTTTGGTCATGGACTGCGATACCACCGGGATCGAGCCCGACTTCTCGCTGGTCAAGTTCAAGAAACTGGCCGGCGGCGGCTACTTCAAGATCATCAATCAGAGCCTTCCGCCGGCGCTGCGCCGGTTGGGTTACACCGATCAACAGATTGAAGACATCGTGTTGTATGCCAAGGGATCCGGGACATTGACCGGATGCCCGCGCATCAACCCTGAGACGCTGCGGGCAAAGGGCTTCACCGAAGACGCGCTGGCCAGGCTGCAGGGGGCCCTGCCTGGCGCGTTTGAAATCCAGTTCGCCTGCAACAAGTTCACCCTGGGCGAGGACTTCTGCCGCGAAAAGCTTGGTTTCAGCGTGGAGCAATTGGGTGACTACAAGTTCAACCTGCTCAAGGCGCTTGGGTATTCTCAACATGACATCGACACAGCAAATGACTTCGTGTGCGGGACGATGACAACCGAAGGCGCGCCGCATCTCAAGACCGAGCACTATGCCGTCTTCGATTGCGCCAATCGCTGCGGCAAATACGGCAAGCGCTTTATCTCGACGGACGGCCATATCCTGATGATGGCGGTGGCCCAGCCTTTCCTGAGCGGCGCGATCAGCAAGACGATCAACTTGCCGGTCGAGGCCACGGTCAAAGAGGTGTGGGATGCCTACATGCTGTCGTGGAAGGTGGGCGTAAAGGCCAACGCGCTGTACCGGGATGGCAGCAAACTCAGCCAGCCGCTCAACACATCGTCTGACGTTGAGGAAATCGTCGACGCGATGGTTGAGGCGCCCGCGACCGGGGCTCCGGTTGTGATCGAAAAGATCGTTGAAAAAACTGTGATTCGGTATCTGGCCAAGCGGCGTCTATTGCCGGGCCGCAGGCACGGGTTCACCCAGAAGGCCAAGATAGGCGGGCACAGCATCTTCCTCCGCACCGGGGAATACAGCGATGACACCCTGGGCGAGATCTTCGTCGACATGTACAAAGAAGGGGCGGGCTTCCGCAGCCTGCTCAACTGCTTCACCATCGCGGTGTCGCTCGGGCTTCAATACGGCGTGCCGCTGGATGAGTTCGTGGACGCGTTTGTGTTCACGAAGTTCGAGCCGGCGGGCATGGTCACGGGCAACGATCATGTCAAGATGTCGACGAGCATCATCGACTACATCTTCCGAGAGCTTGCCATCACCTACCTCGGGCGTATGGACCTGGCCCACGAGAGCGGGCCGGGCAAGGAAACTGAACCGGAATACGACAGCGAGGAGGTCGTCAATGAGCGCGAGGTATCGGTTGCGCAACTCACGTTGCCTAGCCGGGCTTTTACGGAGCCCGGAGCGGGAACTGGGCATGCTCACGAGCCCGCACCGGTGACAACCCCGGTTGAAGAAATACCGCTGACCCGCGCCGGCAACGGGAATGGCAACGGCCACGGCAACGGTTATTCGACCCATGCGACGGCGATGAAGGCGAGTGTGTCAGCGGCCAGTGCGCCGGCGGCTGGTGCGCCCGCCCCACGCGCGGTATCCCGTGACAATACCGAATCCGCTCGTGCCGAGAAGGCGCGCGAAGCCAAGCTCAAGGGCTATGAAGGCGATCCTTGCCCCGATTGCGGATCCTGGACGCTGGTGCGGAACGGCACCTGTCTGAAGTGCAATACCTGCGGCAATACCACGGGCTGCTCGTAGTTCGAGCAGGGCGGATTTCAAGCGCAAAATAGGGGCCGGCCTGGTTCAAATGCGAACCGGGCCGGCCTTTTTATCATTCCCATGGAAAGACCCGCTTCAGGAGTCATGCCCAGCGCCCCGGCGCTCACAGCATTCCAGCGCCGCATCAAGCTGCCCGATCGGACCGAAATCTTTCTGTATGACTCGGCCGGAGACGGCCCGCCGCTGATCTTGTTGCATGGACTGCAGGATGAGGCAGACACGTGGCGGCATATCTTCAGGGCGCTGGCCGCGCGCTATCGGGTCATCGCGCCCGATCTGCCCGGTTTCGGACGGAGCGACAAGCGTCCGCGGGGCTATGGCGTGCCCCTGTATTCGGGCGTTGTGATGGTCTTGGCTGCCGAACTCGGCTTGAGTCGATTTGGTCTGATCGGCAACTCGCTTGGCGCGATCGTTGCAGATGCGCTTGCCGCGCAGCACCCAGACCGCGTCTCCGCTCTGGCGTTGCTCGATGGCAGTCTGATGGTCTCGAAGGTTCCGGCCAGTCGGCTGTCCCTCTTCCAGTGGCTTTTTCTCGGCCACTACGATCGCAAGATCTTCATGGCGCTGCGCGCTGGCAGACCTGAAGCCGCATTCGAAACGCTTCGTCCGTACTATGCGGATCTAGACGCGCTGCCGACCGCCGACCGCGACTTTCTTGCGGAGCGAGTTGTCGCGCGTGTTTGGGACGAGCCTCAACGACTGGCGGCGCTCACCATTCAAAGAGGCATCGTGCCGTACTTTCTGACGGCGGGGCGCCGGCTGGCGGGACGTATCCCTGG
>JBDSIP010000639.1:0-7138 GCA_039917915.1 Thermoflexales bacterium | reverse complement strand
CATCCCCGCAAGTCACGCACTTGTCCCGGCTGGGGATAAGGCACGTCTTTGGCGCGCACAGATCAACCCAATGCCATTTCCCGTTCCGCCTGGGTTCCCGCGTCCGGAGAAGTGTCTGCGCTTGCGTCCGGGCGCGATACACTCTGGGGCGTGCCATGCCCGCGGCACGCCGGCATGAACAGCCTTTCGGATACGCACCCCGAGATCGCCCGCAGGCAGATTGAACTCATCCGCCGGCTCACGCCTGAGCAGCGCTCCGGCATCGCGGCCAAGATGACGGCCGATGCAATTCGTTTGTCGCGTGCCGCTATCGCGCGGGCGCATCCGGAGATGAACGAACTCGAGGTCAAGCTTTTTTGGGCCGAGATTCATTACGGCAAGGTCCTTGCCGACAAGGTGCGGGCCTATCTTCGGGCTCGGGGGCCGGGCGATGGATAGCCCGAATTACCGGTCCGCTCTCGACGGTGTCGTCGCCGTCTTTGATGCGCTTGGAGTGTCATATCTCGTGGCGGGTTCGGTCGCGAGTATGGCCTATGGCGTCATGCGCACAACGCTGGACGTTGATGTTGTCGCTGACCTGCGGGTTGAGCATGTCCGGCCCTTGGCCGCGGCGCTGTCCGGCCCGTACTATGCCGACCTCGAGATGATCGCTGACGCGGTCCGCGACCGTGCGTGGTTCAACGTCATCCATTTGGAGACGATGTTCAAGGTCGATGTCTTCGTGCTTAAGCCCAATCCCTACGACCAGCAGGCCTTTACGCGGGCCGTGGGCCGCCGCCTTGAGGACCTGCCCAATGGACCTGAGCTGTCAATTGAGGCGCCCGAGGACTTGATCCTGAACAAGCTGCGCTGGTTCGAATTGGGCGGCCGGGTTTCCGAGCGGCAATGGGGCGACCTGATCGGCGTGCTGCGGGTGAACGCCTCCGGCCTCGACCTTGCGTATCTGCAGCGCTGGGCGGGCAATCTGGGACTGGACGAGCTTCTCGGCGTGGCACTGCGTTCGATCGCCGACGACCGATCTTGACGCCTGGCAGAAACACTTTCCGGACGCGCTCATGCCAGGCGTCAACGGCGGGTGAGACAGGCAGGTCAATCCGCAATGACGGCAACGACCCGCTGATTCGGATCAAGACCGTTTCGGCCGCCCGTGAGGTCGCCGACGATTCCGCCGTCGACCGCGTCGATCTGCCCGGCGGGCACGCCGTTGTTCACCAGCAACTGCCGGGCATTCTGGGCGCGTTGCAGGCTGAGCGTGCCGTCTCGGCCGCTTTCGTCGGCGGTCATGTAACCGGTAATCGTCATGCGCCGGGCGGGCCGCCGGCGCAGATCCGCGATCATGTTTGGCGCGGGCCCCTTGAACACATTCAACTCGATTGCGGCCAGATCGGCGCTGTCAAGCGCAAAGAATCCGTCGGTGCGGTTGGCCTCAATGGGCGCCTCGACCGCCATGGTCATCGGATTGGCGAAGTAGCCGCTCTGGGCCATGAGCTCGTGGAAGGATTGGCCGCTCTTGGAGCCCACCATCCGGAAGTACCACATCTTCCCGGCGTTTTCCAGCACGTTGCGGATGGCGTTCTGGGACTCCAGGGCCGTCGCCTTCGCGCCCTTGATCAGGGTGGCCTGGATCATCCCAATCCGATCCTTCGCCGATCCGGTATCGGCCGTCATCTGTTGCTTCAGAAGCGCAAGCGCGGCCCTGCCATGTTGATTCCGATATCGCTGCTCCATCTGCCTTTCGAGCCCGGCCAGCTTTTCGTTCATCTCGACGGTCCGATTGTAGTTTTCGAGGGTGATCTGATCCGCGCCGTCCAGGCTCTGAGCCGCCACCGCGGCGAAGTGATAGCCCCACACACTCTCGCGCTTGGCGGGGTTTTCGCCCCACAATTTGCCGGGGGTCATCTCCGAGTAATCCTTCTTGGTTTCGGTTGGGGTGCTGGCCAGCGTTTCGGTCATATAGCCCTGGCCAACGCCGGCCCTGGCGTATTTGTTAACCCCCAGGCTTTGTTCGGCTTGATCGAGATTGCCCCGACCCTGTTGCGAGCCATAGCCGCGGCCAACGGAACCCACATCCTGGTCGTCGGTCATGGCGGTGCTGGCATCGGTCCGCGAGACCGCCTGATTGGGCCGCGAACCCATCAGATTGGCCAATTTTTCGGTCTCTGGAATCACGGTTCCACCGGGATTCAGCGGCACCCGCGTTTCGGGCTGGAGCGGGTCGGTCCGATCCTTCAACACGGCCATGCTCCGGAAGTTCGCCCAGTTGACCTTGCCCATGACTTCCAGCGCGACATTGATGCACTTATGCTCGAGGAAGTCGGCGAATTCATTGGCCTGCAGATTGATGGCCGTGCCATTCCGGGTGGGCCGGACCATCTTCAGATTTGCGCCGTACATATCGATCTGGTGGCCGATGCTGTTGTCAAGCGTCACCGGGCTGGATTGCTCGGCGAGGGCATTGTTGGCGCTTGTCACGACAGGATCCGTCGCGTAGAACTCCTTGGGCTCGTTGTCGGTTGCGTTAATGGCAAGGGTGACGTCATCCGCCACCTTAAGGGGCGGCTTCGCGTCGTTCTGTTTGGCATATCGAACCGTCGCCGTCGTCGGGTCGGAGGTGGGATCGGTCGCGTTGGATTCGAACATCGGGGCGGCCACGGCTGCGACCTGGGGCAGGTATTCGTTTGGCTCCGCCTCGAAATACCGTTGGACGGGTTGGCGATGCAGGCTTCGCGCGCTGCCTCCGCCCTGTTGCACGGTGTGGGCCAGTTCATGCGCGATCAATTCCTGCCCGGCGGAGCTTTCAGGCGCGTAGGCGCCCTGGCGAAAGAAAACGTCGCTGCCCGTGGTAAAGGCGCGGGCCTGCAGCGAACGGCTCAAGCGGTCTGATCGCGCGTTGGTGTGGATGCTGACCGCGCTGAAGTCAGCGCCAAAGGCCTGTTCCATGGGTCCGCGCAGCGCGCTGGACAGTGGCTGCCCGCTGCCGCGCGCGCGCTGAATCTCGGTCTCTGTGCCGGCATCCAACAGTCCTCCGGACATTCCGGCCGCGGATGTCGACGCGGGTTTCAAGCGCAATGAGCCCATGCCGGTTGTTGACGCACGCTGAAGCGGCGAATGCGGCCCGGTCTGGCCGCGGATCGCGCGCACGACATGGCTGGCCATCCGATCGGCTTGCTTCTCGTAGGCATCATCGGCCGGCCCTGTCCGCATCGTTGCCTGTGACCCGGTTGGACCGGGCGCCGAGGCATACGCCGGCTGGCTCAGCTTGCCGGCGCGTCCCCCGCGGCTCCGCGCACTCGTTTCAAATGCGGGCCCCATCGCTGGCGGGGCAACCGCGGTCTCGATCGGAGCCTCGCGTTCCACGAGACGATTCACGGCCCGATTTCCGATGGCCCGTTGCAGGCTGAGAACGCCCATCGGCGAAGCAAGCGCCCGTTTGACGTCGGGGAGCGCGAGGGTCTCCTTTGAGACGCGGCGCTGGCCGGGTCCTTTCGCGCCTGGCTCGCGTTTTTGTGATTGGCGCTGCTTGCTGCTGTCCATCAATCGATCCCCTCCGTCGGCCGTTCGGGCCCCGCATGAAGCCTGTCACATCGGGCCGGGCTGCCCCGGCTGGAATAGGTGAGGAGTATAGGGGTGTTTTCCGCCGCCGCAAGTGGCCGGAATTGCGATCGCTATGGCTCCTGCAAAGTCGCAATTCCGGGAACGCGATAGAGTAATGAAAGGTCGGCTCAGGGCCCTGGCTAGCACCCGCTTGCGGCGTAGCGCAGGCGTAGACTCGGATTCATGAACCTGTCAAACGACCTTGCGGCGGCCCTGTTTGTGTTCGGTTGCTCGCGCAAATTTCCCCCAAAGGCGAGGGGTCGGCATGGTAAAATAGAATAAATGTTCTAGACGCGTCGGCAGGTTGTTTTGGCCAGGCTGACGCGAGTTCTTTTCAGTATTCGCGCGGCAACGCGCGCACCCAGCACGCATGACAGACCAGGCAGATAAGACCTCCCAGGAATACGGCGCGAAGCAGATTCAAGTCCTCGAAGGGCTCGAAGCCGTGCGCAAGCGCCCCGGCATGTACATCGGCGGCACCGACGCCAAGGCCATGCATCACCTCGTCTTCGAGGTCGTCGACAATAGCGTCGACGAGGTGTTGGCCGGGCAATGCGACCGGATCGAAATCACCATCCACCCCGACGAGTCGGTGACCGTCTCCGACAATGGTCGCGGCATCCCGACCGACGTTCATCCGACCTTCCGAAACAAGGCCGGAGACAAGGTCAGCACCCTCGAAGTGGTCATGACCAACCTGCATGCCGGCGGCAAGTTCGGCTCGGGGGCCTATACGGTCTCGGGCGGTTTGCACGGGGTGGGCGTCAAGGCCGTCAATGCGGTGTCGAGCAAGCTGACCGCCGAAGTGCGGCGCGACGGCAAGATCTATCGCCAGACCTACAAGGAAGGCAAGACGACCTCCAAGGTCGAGGTCGTAGGCAAGGTCAAGCCAGGCGAGACCGGCACGACCATCACCTTTCTGCGCGACACGATTATCTTCCCCGAGGACAACAGCTTCAGATTTGAGACGCTCGCTCAGCGTTTCCGGGAGATGGCGTTCATCACCCGCGGGGTCACGATCCTGTTCAAGGACGAGCGCGACGATCATGAAATGTCGTTCTATTTCGAGGACGGCATCACCGCCTTCGTCAAGTATCTGAACCGCAACAAAGAACCGATCCACGATGTCATTTCGGCCACCAAGCAGGTCGACAAGATCGGGGTCGAGGTCGCGCTGCAATACACTGACGCGACGGCCTCGAGCGAGTTCTATTTCGCCAACACGATCAACACCCCCGATGGCGGCACCCATCAGACCGGTCTGCGCAGCGCCATCACCCGCTCGCTGAACGACTACGCGCGCAAGGCCAACGTGCTGAAGGAAAAGGATGGATCGTTGGACAGCCGCGACACGCTGGAGGGGCTGACCGCCATCGTCAGCCTCAAGCACCCCGAGCCGCAGTTCGAGAGCCAGACCAAAGTCAAGCTCATGAACACCGACGCCAAGACGGCGGTCGAACAGGTGGTGCGCGAGGCGCTGGCCTCGTATCTCGAGGAGAATCCCCGCGACGCCAAGGCCATCATCGACAAGTGCCTGCTTAGCCAGCGCGCACGCGAGGCGGCCAAGGCCGCCAGCGAACTCGTCCGGCGCAAAAGCGCGCTCGAGAGCGGCACGCTCCCGGGCAAGCTGGCCGACTGCTCCGAGCGCGACCCGGCCAAATGCGAGATCTTCATCGTCGAGGGCGACAGCGCCGGTGGGTGCTTTGACGGGGACACGCTGGTTGCGCTGGCTGATGGTCGCAACGTCAGTTTCCGCGGCCTGGTTGCCGAGCAGGCCCAGGGGAAGGAGCACTACGGCTACACCATCCGCAGGGACGGACAAATTGGCGTGGAGCGTTTGATCCATGCCCGGATGACCAAGAGCAATGCCGAACTCGTTCGCGTGACACTAGACAACGGTGAGCAGATCTTGTGCACGCCCGACCATCGGTTCATGCTGCGTGACGGAAGCTACTGCGAGGCGCAGTCACTTGCAACAGGCGAGTCGTTGATGACTCTCACTCCAGAAGGCAAGGTCGATATTGCGGCCTACGACGTTCATCGTAGGGCTACGCGCGACAAGTCACTTTTGCGATTTGATCGCCTTGCCGAACGCTATTTCGATGGCGATGCGAACAAGGTGATCGAAGCTGTCGCGCAGTTCAATCACCGCGTACTCAGCGTCGAGCGCATCTACGAGCGCCGAGATGTCTTCGATGTGGAAGTGCCGGGCACCCACAACTTTGCGCTGGCAGGTGGCGTGTTTGTTCACAACAGCGCCAAGCAGGGCCGCGACCGGCACTTCCAGGCCATCCTGCCCCTGTTCGGCAAGATCATGAACACCGAGCGCGCCCGGCTGGACAAGATCCTGGGCAGCGATGCGATCAAGGCCCTGATCAGCGCGATCGGGACCGGGATCGGCGACCAGTTCAACCTCGAGAACCGGCGCTATGACCGGATCGTCCTGATGTCCGATGCCGACGTCGACGGCAGCCACATCCGAACCCTGCTGTTGACCTTTTTCTTCCGCTACATGACCACCCTGGTTGAGGGCGGGCATCTCTACATCGCCCAGCCGCCGCTGTATCGGGTGGAGACCAAGAAGGGCGGCAAGGAAGTCCGCTATTGCTACAGCGACGCCGAGCGCGATCAGATTATGAATGCCTTGAAGGCCAAGGGCATCGACAGCACCAACACCGCCCAGGTCGTCGTGCAGCGCTTCAAGGGTCTGGGCGAAATGAACGCCGAGCAGTTGTGGGAGACGACGATGGATCCGACCAAACGCACCCTGCTCAAGGTCACCGTCGACGATGGCGCGGAGGCGGATCGCACGTTTGACATGCTGATGGGCAACTCGGTTCCGCCCCGGCGCAACTTCATCACCCGGCACGCCCGCGAGGTCCGCAACCTGGACGTTTAGGCAGTAATCTGCGCGCTATACCTACTTCGCTACCCGAGAAACCATGGAACTTTCTGCCGTCCTGACACCTGCCCTCGAAGGCGGTTTCGTCGCGCTCAATCCGGAAACCGGCACTGTTTCGCAAGGCGAGACCGTTGAGGAAGCGCTCGCAAATCTACGTGAGGCCACCGAGCTCTATCTGGAGGAATTTCCGCTAACGGTGACGGGCCGGTCTCTGCTCACAACTTTTCACGTAGCTGCCCATGCCTAGTTTGCCGATCTCATCACAAGGTTGCGTTGTCCCCAATCATCGGGAAATCAAGACGGGCACGCTCTCCGGATTGCTGAAGCAGACTGGTGTGTCCGTTGATGATTTCCTCAACGCACTCAAGAGTTAGCGCCGGGTTCCAGCGTGGGGCGCAGGCCGAATGTAATCGCAAGTTCCGGATAGCGCCGCGCAGGGCATCGGCGTATTCTTGTGCGCATGACTGAACAACAGCAGTGGCAGGCGGTCCTCGACCGCGACGCGCGCCAGGATGGCGCCTTTGTCTACGCCGTCAAAACGACCGGGGTTTACTGCCGGCCGTCGTGCGCATCGCGCCAGCCCCGGCGCGAAAATGTCCTCTTCTTCGCGTCACCGGCCCAGGCCGCGGCGGCCGGCTTCCG
>JBDSIP010000638.1:0-2979 GCA_039917915.1 Thermoflexales bacterium | reverse complement strand
TTCAGGATGACTTCCAGGGAATTGGCTGTTCCATTGCGCCTTCCGCCCTTGCGCCTGAGCCAAAGTCGGCATACACTTTCACTTCTGTACAGGGTTTCGAGACGGTCTGGCATCCTCGCCGGCCTTCGCCGAAGGCTTGTCCGGAAGAGAGCAAAGCATGGATTCCTCTTTCCTGAAATACTCGTCTGAACCCATTTACAACATGAAGGCCGTGTCCCAGCGGACCGGCATCCCAGCCCCCACCCTGCGCGCCTGGGAACGGCGCCATAAGGCGCTGGCCCCGGGGCGCTCGAGCGGAAATTACCGGTTGTATTCGGAACGCGACATTGCCGTCTTGCTGTGGCTTGACCAGAAGACCAGGACCGGATTAAGCATCAGCCGAGCGGTGGCGTTGCTTGAGCTGATGCCGGCCGGCGGCGATAATCCGCCCTCGCCGGATGTGGCGCCCGACCGGCTGCAGAGCCAGCCGCGCTTGAGCGCCGCGCTTAGGGATGTGCTTAGCGCGTTGGATGAAAGCGCTGCCGGAGCGGTCCTGGCGGAAGCATTCGCGTTGTATCCGATCGAGGACGTCTGTCAGGGCGTGATCGCGCCGGCGCTCGTCCTTATCGGTGACGATTGGCATGCCGGCCGGATCAGCAGTGTGACCGAGCATTTCGCCTCTTCGTATTTGCTGGGGCGTTTGCTGGCGCTGCTGAACGCCCAGCCCGTGGGCGCGGGCCCGCTGATTCTGCTCGGGTGCGCGCCGGGAGAGCGCCACGAGATTGGCGTGTTGATGCTGGCCCTGATGCTGCGCCGGTCTGGCAACAATGTCCGCTACTTCGGCGGTGACGTGCCTTTGGCGGACTGGGCCCGCGCCATCCGTGAGCTTCAGCCAGGTGTGGTCGCAATATCGGCGACGACGGCCGATTCGGCCGAAATGCTGGTCGGGCTTGAGGCAATGCTCGCCGGCCTGTCACCCGCCCGCCTGCCGCGGATTGTGTTGGGCGGTATGGGTTTTCGGGACGCCGCGCCAGCGCTCCCCGGGCTCAAGACCGAAATGGCGGATGGCGACCTGCGCGCCGGCGTTGCGTGCATTCGCGAGATCCTCAGGGCCTGATCAGAATCCCGGTTCTTCGTATGCGCATAATTACTGGATGCGACTGCGATCGGCTTCACCCCTCCGGCATCGACACATGCGCGCCGTGTCGGTGATCCTGTCTGCGTTCCTGGCAGGCTGTTCAGTCAATACGCCCTGGTTCGAAGTGAAGGTCGGGGCGCCGACCCCCGAGGCGGTCGGGGTCACAAATGTGACTCTTGTCCCGACGTCAACGCCATCCTGGACGGCAACACCGGTGCCGCCCGCCACCGCCACCCCGGCGCCGACCCCGACGCCGACGCCCACCCCGAATCCCGAGACGTTGATCACGAATGCGGAATCGTCGGCGCGCGCCGGCGCCGGTCCGGCCGCCATCGAACTCTACGAGCGCGCGGCCCCGTTCCTGCCCGCCAACAGTCCCCAACTTGCAAACGCACGTTATCGATTGGGCCAGCTCAAACTGGCCGAAGGCGACGCCGCCGGCGCCGCGCGCGATCTGGCCCAAGCCGTCGCAAGCGCGCCCGACCCGGGGTTTGAGTTCGATGCACGGGTTCTGCTTGGCCGCGCGCGCAGCCAGGCGGGCGATCACGCGGGCGCAATCGCGGCCTGGTCTGCCGCGCTCACGATGACTACCCCAATTTCAACCTACCTTTTCGGATGGATCGGTGACTCGCAGATCGCAATCAAAGTCCCGAGTCAAGCCATCACTCCCTTTTTGCGCGCGCTCGACGACACGACCAGCGCGTCGCAGGCGGCGGTCCGGCGCGAGAAGCTCGCCCTGGCGCGCCAGCTTTCTGGCGACTACGTTGGCGCAGCCGCCGACTACGACGCCATCCTGGCCTTTGCCCGCATCCCGGCCTATCGCGCCCGTATTCTGATGGAAAAGGCGAAGGTTCAGGTCGCCGGGGGCAACGAAGGCGCTGGCTATGCGCTGATGCAGCAGCTCTTGACGGACTACCCGGCCGAAGGTGCTGCGTTCTCGGCCCTGCTGACCCTGCTGGACGCCGCGCAGCGGGTCGATGATCTGCAGCGCGGGATCGTCAATTACTATGCGGCGAACCACCCGTCGGCGCAGCAGGCCTTCATCCGGGCCATCAACGACGCGCGGCCGGGGCAGACCGCGCGGACCGACGAGGTAATGTACTGGGCGGGCCTGAACTACATTGCTCTCGATAGCCTGGTCGACGCCGCCCGGAACCTGGACCCCCTGATTGCAAACCCGCGCTCGGCCCGCTATGCCGATGCGCTGGTCGCCGAGGCCGATGCGCTTGCCGCGGCGGGCGCGGTTGACGAGCCGGTCCGGCTGTACCGGCTGCGTGCCAAGGCGCTTCCGGGCACAGCGTCCGCATCGGACGCGCTCGCAAGCGCGGGTCGTGTGCTCGAGCGCGCGGGACGGATGGCCGAGGCCGCAATTGCCTATTCCTCCGCCGTCGCCGGCGCGCCCGCGGACGAGGCCGAGCGATTGCGGGGCGAGGCAGCCGTGGCCCGCCTTCGAGCGGGCGGCAGCGAGGCGGTCCTCAAGGCCGCGCCCCCAATCACCACCGCCCTGGCCATCGGCGCGCGCGAGCCCTTCTGGATCGCCAAGGCCGCCCAAATTGCCGGCAAGCTGGATATCGCCAGTGCCTGGTGGGCGGCCTTGACCCGGACCGCGCCGTCGAGCTATGAGGCGGTCCGCGCTGCTGAGCTTCGGGATGGCCGCGCGCCGATGTCCCGCCCGTCGCTTGAGGTCAAGTCGATTTCGGCAACTGCGGGGTTCGACGAGGCGCTGGTCTGGCTGTCAGGCTGGACCGGAGTCACCGTGACGGCGTCAATCAGTCCCGCCTCGGGCGCCGCCTCATGGGTGGCAACGCCTCGTTGGACATTGAATCGCGCTTTTGTTCGGGGCGAGGCGCTGCAGCGCCTGG
>JBDSIP010000637.1:0-8038 GCA_039917915.1 Thermoflexales bacterium | reverse complement strand
CTTAGAACCCAAACAGGACAGATTTCGACGGTGGTGTGCCGGCTGCGCGGCGGATACGCCTTCGATTTGAAGCGCTGCAGCGCTGTTCGGAGTTCCTGGAAAAAACAACGCCGCCCCATCTGCCGGAGAGCGCGAATGGGGCGGCGCAAGACGCAGCGCTTGATCGATTATCAGCTACTCGCCCTGGTAGTCCGTATCCGCGTACTCGGCATAGCTCACGCGCTTGAGGCTGAGGGCAAGCCGCTTCTGCTCGGGCTCCACTCGGAGCACGCGCAGGGTAACGGTCTGGCCTTCCTTGACCACCTCGCGCGGATTTGAGATCTGCCGGTCGCTCAGCTCGGACAGTGGAATGAGGCCTTCAATGGCCGGGTCATCCTTCAGCCGGGCGAAGGCGCCATGCTTCGGGTGGGTCTTGATGATCTCACCCTCAACGAGTTGGCCGGCCTTGAAGCGCTTCCCGATGTCGGCCCACGGGTCGCCCATCAACGCCTTGAGGCTCAGTCCAATCCGGCCGCCATCACGATCGAGAGAGATGACCTTGACCTTGACGGACTGGCCCTCTTTCAGAATTTCGCTGGGATGCTTGATCCGCTGATGCGACATCTCGGACAGATGGATCATCCCATCCGCGCCACCCAGGTCAACAAATGCGCCAAATTCCTTGACGCTCGTGATGTTTCCCTCGACGATGGAGCCGATCTCAATTGAGCCGAGCAGGCGCGTCTTCTGCGCCTCGCGGGCTTCCTTGGAAGCTGCGCGCTCGCTCAGAATGAGGCGATTGCGCTCGCGATCGATCTCGATGACCTTGACCAGCGTCTTTTGCCCGACAAGTTTCTGGTAGCGCTGCTCGGGCGGCTGGCTCTCGTCGCCAAGCATGCGCTGGTGTTGCATGCTGAGCTGGGATGCCGGGACAAACCCGCGCAACCGGCCGACCTTGACAATGACACCGCCCTTGTTGAAGCCGGCGATCATGCTCTCGTGCGCTTCCTGCTTCTTGTGCAGTTCTTCGGCAAAGGTCCAGTCGCGTTCAGCGACCGCTCTGGCGATTGACAACACAACGTTGCCGTTGCGGTCTTCAGGTGCAATGACGTAGGCGTATACCTCTTCGCCAATCGCCATCGCTTTGCGCACGTCCTTGGGAATGGCTTCAATTTCCTTTCCCGAGACAATGCCTTCAGACTTAGCGCCGAGATCAACAAGGATCTCCCGATCGCTAAGCGCCGTGATACGACCCGAAACCAATTGGTTTTTCTTGGGCGGATCGTATCGATCGCCACTTGCCAAAAGCTCTCCCAGAGACTTGGCAAATTCGTCTTCCCCCCCACTGTTGCTGGGGCTGGTCGAGGGGACCTCTGTGTTCTCCATACCTATTGCTGCTGTTCCTTCGGCGTGAATTTCGAGAGATTATAGCAGTCAACCGCGCGGCAACCCGGAAACGAACGGAACGGGGGTCGCCGCCCTATAATTCGGCGCATGGAAGCCCTCAAAGAACGGATCCGCAAAGACGGTTCGGTGCTCGGCGGCGGGATCCTCAAGGTCGATTCATTTATCAATCACCAGGTCGATCCCGCGCTCATGATGGAATGCGGCCGGGCATTTGCAAAGGCTTTTGCCGATACGGGCGCGACCAAAATTCTCACCGTCGAGATCAGCGGCATCGCGCCGGCTTTGACAACGGCGCTGGTGATGAACCTGCCCCTCGTCTACGCGCGCAAGACGAAACCTATCACCATGCCTGACCTCGTGCTGCTCACGACGGCGCCTTCCCACACCAAGGGGCGAATGGTCGATATCATGGCCTCGCCCGAGTATTTGGGCCACAACGAGCGGGTGCTCATCATCGATGATTTTCTGGCCACCGGCCAGACGATTCAGGCGCTGGTGCGCATCATTCAGGGCGCGGGCGCGACGGTCGCGGGTGTGGGCGCGCTTATCGAAAAGAACTTCGAAGGCGGCCGCGCGCTGCTAAAGCACCTCGAGGTGCCCATCGTTTCGCTCGCCGTCATCGCGAGCCTCGATAACGGCATAACGTTCGCATAGATGCCGACGAAGCAGGAGTCTTCAACGTGATCATTTCACTGGTCGTGACCGTGCTCAACGAAGGCGAGTCAATCGCGCGCCTGCTGGACAGCGTCGCTGGCCAGACGCGCTTGCCGGATGAGGTCGTGGCCTGCGACGGCGGGAGCGCCGACGACACAGTTGCGCGCCTGAACGCCGAGCGGCGGTTTCCCGTACGGGTGCTCGAGGCGCCCGGAGCGAACATCTCGCGCGGGCGCAATCTCGCCATTGACGCATCGATGGGCGACTTGATCGTGTGCGCCGATGCGGGCGTGCGCCTGGATCCGGGCTGGGTCGAAGCCTTGTGCGCAGCGGCCGACAAAGCTGCGCTGGGGCCGGGGGATCGCCGTCTGATCGGAGGCGTCTTTGCGCCCGACCACACCAATGCCTTTGAGCTGGCGATGAGCGCCACCGTCCTGCCGCTGGTGGAGGAAATCGTGCCCGAACGTTTCCTGCCCTCCTCGCGTTCGGTGGCATTTACTCGGGCGGGCTGGGAGGCGGCCGGGCGCTATCCGGAGTGGCTCGACTATTGCGAGGACCTGGTCTTCGACCTGCGCGCGCTGCGATCCGGGCCATTCGTCTTCGCCCCCGGCGCTATCGTCCATTTTCGTCCGCGCGCCACCCTGCGGGCATTCTGGAAACAGTACAGCCTGTATGCCCGCGGAGACGGCAAGGCCGGCCTGTGGCTCAAGCGGCATTTGATTCGCTACGCGGCCTACCTGGCCGGGTTGCCGGGCCTGCTGATCGGCGCGCTGGCCGCCCCAGATTACGGGGTTCAGACGTTGTGCGTGGCCGGACTGGCGATCGGCGCGGGAGCCTATCTGCGCACGCCGTATCGCCGGTTGGCCCGGCTATGGGGCGCGTATGGGCTGGCCGACCGTCTGCGGGCCGTGGGGCTGATCCCCGTCATCCGGGTCGTGGGCGACATCGCAAAGATGACCGGCTACCCCGCGGGTGTGGCGTGGCGCCGGAAGCGGATTGCCAGCCAGCCCGAGTTGCGCTGGCGCGCGGACGGCAGCAGCCCATCGACAAGCTCAACGACCGGCGCCGGGAACTGAGCCCGTGGATGGCCCGTGCTCCGGGACCGGAGCCCCACGCAATCCTCGCCCAAAATGCGCGGGCGTTGCGCTTTTGATGGATTTGCGCTGATAGAATCGATTTTCGTGAAAGGCACCCCATCGCACCTCCCGCCGCATGTGATCGCAGGCATCATCGGAGCCGCGCTGATTGCGGGCGCCTGCGCGCTGGCCGCCGTCAACTTGCCGTATCTCAGTTCGCTGGCCGAAGCTCCGCCGAGCGAGTTCGCTGTAACGGTGGGGCCGGCCGAGTTGCTTCTCCCATTTGAGACCGTGGAACCACTGGCTGGGGCACCCCGCGCGCCGGTGGTCGTGCTGCCCGCCCTCGACGCGGCGACGCCACGAATTGAAATTCGCCCGCCAGCCACCCGGCCGCCGTCGGAGATCGCGCCACTGCCACCACGGCCCCCGGGTGATATACGACCCGCTGCCGGTACTCCTGACACGCCGCGCGAATTGGCCGCGGATCGGCGCCGAATCGCGCCGGCCATGCCGGATCGACTCGTCATCCCAGCCATTCGCCTGGACGTGCCGGTCACCGAATCCCTGTGGGTGGCTCTGCCGGAGTTGAACGCCGGGTACTTCGACGCGCCGCCCCTCCGGGCCGCGGGCTGGCAACCGACAAGCGCAAAGATAGGCGAGCCCGGCAATCTGGTCGTAAGCGGACACAACAATATCCTTGGCCGGGTTTTCGAGAACCTGAAGGACCTCAAGGCCGGCGACCTGATTTACGTGCGAGCCGGACGACGCGAGATCACCTACCGCATCACGGAACGCAAGCTGCTGATCGAAAAGGATCAGTCGCTTGAGGTGCGCACCCAGAATGCCCAGTACATCGTGCCGGGCGGCGACGATCGGCTGACTCTGGTCACCTGCTGGCCGCCCGACAACAACACCCATCGGATCATCATCATAGCCCGCCCTGTGGCAGAAACCCTTAATGCCCCACGCTAACTTGATACTCACGGCGCCGCTGCTCCTGGCCGTCCGGCGCAACCACGGACTCGAGCACGCCACCCTGCATGTGCTCGGCGAGCGCATCCGCCCGCTCCGGGCGGCCGGCCATGCGGAACTGCGCGGATTCAGGGTGGTGGGAGATATGAGCGCGGATGCGATCCGCGCGGCGGCCGAAGAGGCCATTCGGCGGATGCAGGCCGGCGAAACCTGGTGGGCGGTTCACCCAGGCTGCGGCACAAATGTCGTCGCCAGCAGCCTGCTGACCAGCGCCTTCGCCTGCCTCGGCACGTTGCTGGCGGGACGCAAGGCGGGCTGGCAAGATAAACTGTCCAACGCAATCAGCCTGGGCGCGCTGGGTGCCCTGATCGCGCATCCGCTCGGGCCGTGGCTGCAGGCGCGGGTGATGACCTCGGCCGACATGCGCGGAGCGCGGGTGCGGGCGGTGCGGCGTGAATATCCATTCTTCCTGGCCGGACCGTTTGCGCGGACGATCGTCCATTTTGTCGAGACAGCCTACGAAGGATGATGCCCGATGCGAAGGCAATTGTCGACCTCGCTGATGGCGACCCTCGGAAATCCGCACGACCCAGCTCGGGCTGATGTTCGTCTACGCCGCGATCGCGATGCCGTTTTGCGTGTGGAATATGCGGTTGGCTTTTCAGTCCGTGCCGCGCGAACTGGCGGAGGCGGCCTTCATCGACGGCGCGTCATTCAGCATCGTCTTTTTCCGGGTGACCCTGCCCCTCGCCCTGTCCGCGATCGGGCTGGCGGCCTTGGTCGCGTTTCTGAGCGCGTACTCCGAGTTCGCCCTAGGTTGGATGTTCGTGGATCGCGCGGATAATGTGACTCTGGCCATGGGGCTGGGGAACGCGATCAGGCTGGCCGGCAACGGCTGGAACTTGATGGCCGCGTACGCCCTGATGATGAGTGTCCCGGTGGATGTCGTCTTTGTCCTGTTGCAACACTATCTCGTCAACGGCCTGCTGGCCGGAAAAGTGGAGCCGTAACTACCCATGAATAACACGCCTGTCTGGTCCGCCGAACACATCGCCGATTTTGTCGCGCAGTCCGTGGGCGCCTTGCCGCTGGCGGGCCAAGGCGTGCTTGTGATCGTCCCGGATTCCACCCGAACGATGCCGCTGCCAGCCTACTTCCGGGCGTTGTGCGAAACGCTGTTGCCCAGCGTGCGGCAGCTCGACTTTCTGATTGCGCTTGGCACGCACCCGCCCATGAGCGAGGCCGCCATCCTTGCGATGTTCGGGCTGTCGGCCGACGAGCGCGCAACCACCTACGGCGAGGTGCGGATCTTCAACCATGCCTGGAAAGATCCCGACGCGCTGACCACCCTGGGCGAGATCCCGGCGGATGACATTGCCGTCCTCAGCAACGGCCTGTTTCGCCAGAGCGTGCCTGTCCGGCTGAACAAGCTGGTACTGGATTACGACCATATTCTGATCTGCGGGCCAGTGTTCCCGCACGAGGTGGCTGGATTCTCGGGTGGCAACAAATACTTCTTCCCTGGTATCGCCGGCGCCGACATCATCGACTTCACCCACTGGCTGGGAGCCCTGATTACGTCATATGACATCATCGGCACGAAGAACACGCCGGTACGGGCCGTCATCGACCGGGCGGCCGCGATGATACCGACACCACGGCATGCGTTGTGCAGCGTGGTCACCCATGACGGTCTGATCGGCGCATTCTTTGGAAGCCCGGAATCGGCATTCGACCAGGCAGCCGATCTCTCGGCCCAGACCCACGTGAAGTACATGCCACGCCCGTACAGGCAGGTGCTGGCCGTCCTGCCAACCATGTACGACGAAATGTGGCTGGGCGGGAAAGGGATGTACAAGACTGAACCCGTGTGCGCCGACGACGGCGAGGTCATTATTTACGCCCCACACCTCCATGAGATCAGCGTCACCCACGGCGCGCTGATTCGCCAGGTGGGTTACCACGTGCGCGACTACTTTGTCAAACAGTGGGACACGTTCAAGCATATTCCGTGGGGGGTGTTGGCCCATTCGACCCATGTCCGTGGAATTGGGACTTACGACGCCGAGACTGGGATCGAGCGGCCCCGGGTCAAGGTCACCCTGGCCACGGGGATTTCGGAGGCCGATTGCCGGGCGATCAACCTGGGCTATCGCGATCCAGCCAGCATCGATCCGGACGAATGGATCGCCCGGGCTGATCCGGACGTGCTCGTGATTCCCCGCGCGGGCGAGTATCTGTATCGGCTGGCGCGACCCTGACCGCCGATCCGGGGCGTTTCTTTAGCCAATCTTCAATTTCCACCCGCCCTGGGCTCAGCCTGTCTGGGTAATCTCGACGCAAGAGCGAGGCCATTCGGTTCCGTTCACGAAATCAAACACCCGAAGAGCACCAAAGGATTTTTTCGGAAACGATGCTGAGTACCTAGGAGTCAAACATGATCACGCGCAAGTTTGCAAAATTCGGGGCGGCCCTGGCCGTACTCGCCGCCCTGGCCGCAGGATGCTCGGCCGGGGGCGGTAACGCAGCGCCGGTGGCAACAGGTATACCGGTCGCAAGCGCGGCGGCCCCCACCGTGATCGCGCCGACCGCAACGACCGTGCGGTCAGCGACTGCGGCGCCCACGGCATCGGTCAGCCCAACAACGGCTGCGACGGCTGCCCCTGCGCCGACGCTGGCTCCAACCGCAACGGCCTGCAACGTAACGCTTACCCCGGCCCAGACTGAGGGGCCGTATTACCTCGCTGGCGCGCCGATGAAGGCCAGCCTGTTCGAGGCCGGGATGGCCGGCACGCGTGTGCTGCTGACCGGGCGGGTGCTGACCAGCCTATGCGCGCCAGTGGCCGGCGCCATCGTCGATGTGTGGCAGGCCGACGACTCCGGAGTCTATGATCTGAAGAGCTATCGGCTGCGCGGGAAAGTGACCGCGGATGCCCAGGGCAATTACGCCATCGAGACCATCTTGCCCGGGTTGTATTCGGGCCGCACCCGTCACATCCATGTCAAGATCACGATTCCGGGCGGGCCGACGGTGACATCTCAGGTCTATTTCCCAGACGAGAGCGCCAACAAGACTGACGGCATTTTCGATGGGGCGATGCTGGCGAAGATGTCGGATGGCACGGGCGGGGCGAAGATGGCAATGATCGATTTCATCGTCAAGAAGTAAAGCCACCGTGTCCACTTGAGGCGCCGCGCGCATTGTTGATGCAATACAGTCTTACACTGGCGACCATGACAGCGTCCGGACCCATCCCCGTCACCCTCATCGCCGGCTTTCTCGGGGCCGGCAAAACCACCCTGCTCAACCGGATTCTGAAGGGCGAGCATGGCTTGCGTATCGCCGTATTGGTCAACGACTTCGGATCGGTCAACATCGACAGCGCGCTCATCGTCGGGGTCGAAGGCGAGACGGTCAGCCTGGCCAACGGCTGTATCTGCTGCACGATCCGCGATGATCTGCTCAACGCCGCGCTGGCGGTGGTGGCCCGGCTCGAGCCGCCCGAGTACATCGTGATCGAAGCGAGCGGCGTATCGGATCCATATTCGATCGCCCAGACCTTCCTGCTGCCCTCACTGAGGCCGTACACCCGGCTGGACAGCATCGTCGCTGTCGTCGACGCCGAGCAGATCCGTGACATCGGCCCGCAAAACGAGATGTTGGCGATGGACCAGATCGGCGCGGCGGATCTGGTTGTACTGAACAAGGTCGATCTGGTTACCCCGGCGGCGCTGGGCGCGGTTCGCGGTTGGATTCGTGAGGTCAGCCCGGACGCGCGAGTGATTGAGACCACGTTTGGGCAGGCCTCGCTGGACCTGTTACTTGGCGTGGGCCGCTACGATCCAGAACGCTTGCTCGAGCGGCCGGCCCGTGACGGGCATATCCACGAGGCGGGCGAGGAAGATGATCACGCCCAAGATCACAGCGCGGACTTCAGCACGTGGACGTA
>JBDSIP010000636.1:0-3504 GCA_039917915.1 Thermoflexales bacterium | reverse complement strand
GACAGCTCGGAGATCGTCCACCGCCGCGCGCGCCGGGCAAGGGCCGGCGCGGCGCGCGCGGTTTCCGCCACCAGGCCCCCATCAACCACGCCCGGAAAATATCGATCGACAAGTTTGAGCGGAGCATGCGCCCAGCCCATCCCCCCGCAGGCCCGCAGCGCGGCCGCGAGCGACTCGAGATCGCGCGGCGCGAGATTGGCCAGCAACTGCGCCAGGTCTGCCACCTGACAGAATCGCAAGGTCCGGACCGATGCGTGATGGCTGCAGTGCAGCAGACTGTGCAGACTGTCGCCCACGGCGCGATCGGCCCGGCGAAAGGCGTCGGTGACGTCAAACGCGACACCCCAAAATGTCTCGGCGAGACGCCGGTGGATTTCGAGTTTGATGGGATTGCCCGGATCCTCGCGCAACAGCGCCACGATCCGGGCCGGCTCAAGGACGTACACGATGTGCCTGTCCGATGCCGAACTCCGGGCAAGGCCGGCCGAAAGCGCGGCCCGGTCGCAGGCCTCGCCATCGGCCTCCGCGATCAAGAAATCGAGGTCGGCCATCGGGCGGAGGCCCGGCGACGCGTAAAGAGTCTCAGCGTGTGCCGCGCCTTTGAGGGCAATCGGCTCGCATCCGCTCGCCCGCATTGACGCGACAAAGCGGTCCCGCACTGCCAGCAAGCGGACTGCGCGCGCGCGGCTTCCGGCGGCTTGCAGGCGCAACTCAGCGCGCAACGGGTCGGGCGCATCCCATTCGACCGAATCCAGCAGCGGGCCGATGCCGTGGACGTGGGCGACCATGGCCGCCAAGCGACTGCGGCGATCGGTCCAGACCAGCTTCGGCGCGGCTCCTGAACTCGCGCCGAGCGCCCTGGCCGCCGTCTCGCACAGGGCTTCAGTGAGCTCGAACAGGTCGCGTTGGATTTGCTTCACGCTGTCCGCATGCCCTCGATGCAAGCGCCACAACCGGGGGTGCAATTACCGCGACGCATCGTTTGACCGCCGCATATTCTATCTGGTTGCCGCGCTGATCGGCACACCCTTGATGTCGTGGAACGCGTCCGTCGACTTCGCGCGCCTTCCGGATTCGCTGCCAGTGCTCCTGTCAACTACGCTCTTCTTGTGGGAGTTCAACCAGGTCCGGCGCCTGACCGCGCTCGAGAATGTTCTGGCCGGACGCCTGTGCAATGGGCGAACCAGTCAACCCTAAGGGTTGACCGGTTTACAAACGCTTGAATTCGACCTGGATAACCTGTAAGGTGTAAATCATGAAAGCCACAAATGACATTCCGGACGCGCTGCATCGCCGGGTTAAAGCCAAGTCCGCAATGCAAGACCTATCCATCCGCGAGGTCACGACGGAGCTCTACGATACGAGACGTGGTTGTCAGAGAAGCCGGTCGATGACACGGTCCCGACGGCGGAAAAGTGGTTGGACGATTGGATTCGCCTCGGCACGGAGGCAATCCGCGACGGACCCGCGGGTCCCTCCGCCCTGGAGATCTTGCAGAACGATCGCAACCGGCTGGAACAGGGGTGATTGATGTTGACCCTCGACGCCAACATCTGGGTCTCCGCATTTGATCGGAGCGATTCCTGTGACGGCCAGAGTATCGCGTTCCTCACCCACACCGCGCAAGCGCATCTGCGATTGCATGGCCCTGCGACAGTCGTGCTGGAAGTAAGTTGCGCCCTCGGAAGGCATCTGAGGCGGATCGAATACGCGGATCAGGCCGCGCTGGCGCTGCATCCGATCAATGAACGGCTCCTGGACCAGGCGCTGACGCTTGGGAATGAACGCGGACTGCGCGGTGTGGACGCCCTGAATGCGGCAGCCGCGGCGTTGATGGACGCCCCGTTGATTTCCTGGGATGTTGAGCTCATTCAACGGGCCGGAGCCATGAGGCCGCTGAATTGGATAGCCAGCCGTGCCAACCCCGATGGCGGTCAGGACAAGCCGAGGATCGCTTGAGTGCGCTCTTTCGCCGTCAGATTGCCCTCCCGCAGGACCACGGCTCGTGGGTCTTTATCGCCAGCCCGCTTCTGATTGATTTGTTTGCCGGCCAGGTCCTCGGACCCGCCTCGCTGGTCCTGATCGCCGCCGCGATGCTTGCCTTCCTGATCCGGCAGCCGGTCACGATGGCGATCAAGGTATGGTCCGGCCGGCGCCCACGGTCAGATCTGGCCGCCGCCGGTTTCTGGATCGCCGTGTATGCCGTTGCGCTGGGTCTCGCAGTGACGGCTCTAATTGCGTTGGGTGCCGCCTTCGTCCTCTTCCTTGCGCTTCCGGCCGCGCCGATCTTCGCCTGGCACCTCGTCCTTGTCAGCCGCCGCGCCGAGCGCCGCCAACTCTGGGTCGAAGTGCTCGGTACCGGCGCGCTGGCCCTGGCCGCGCCAGCGGCTTATTGGGTGGGGATTGGCCGTTATGAACCCGGCGGCTGGCTGCTGGGAGGGCTGGTGTGGGCCCAGTCCGCAGCCTCGATTGGCTATGCCTATCTCCGCCTCGAACAGCGCGAATGGAAGGTCGTCCCCCAACCGGCGCGCGCGCTTCGCCGCCGCCACTTGCCCAATCCTGTTCGCTGGCGCCAATGTGCTCGCCTCGATCGTATCTGGTCCATTGACCGGCCTCCAGCCGCCCTGGGTGTTTGCGCCATTTGCGCTTCAGTTCGCCGAAACGTTGTGGGGGACCGATCACCCGGCCATCGGGGCCCGCCCGGCGGTGATTGGCACACGCCAGCTTTGCGTCAGCGCGTTGTTCACCCTGTTGTTCATCCTGGCGCTTCGGATTGGATGAGCGCCGCACAAACGTCAGATTGCGCGCCATGTCGCTTCCGCCATAACTACGGACACTGCAGCGCGCCCTGCGCCCACAAACACGCGCCATTTGCCGGGAGCGGGGGTAGCCGTGTTGGGCAGCCTGCATCAGCGCGAGCTGGCTGAGGCGTATGCCGGCCGTATCGTGACAATCCCAGAGCCGCGTACGGACTAAGGTGTGCCATCGTTCGGCTCTGATGTCTTGATGTCTATGGGAAATCATCAAGATGTATACTATTCGTATGCGAACGACACTAACCCTTGAGGATGACGTGGCCGCCAATCTGGTCGAACTGCAAAAGAAGACTGGGCTGAGTTTCAAGGACATCACGAACAGGACGCTGCGGATTGGGCTGGAACAGCAACTCGCCGAGTCAACTCAACCGCGTCCGCGTTTCAAGGTCCGAGCCCGACCGATGGGGACCTTTCCGGGCGTGAACTACGCGAATATCGGTGACATGATTGAACAGCTCGAAGGGCCGGCCCATCGATGATTTTGCCCGACGCAAATCTCCTGCTGTATGCATACAACGAATCTGCGGCAGAACATGAACCCGCTCGCGCCTGGTGGGAACGCGCGCTTTCGGGTGACGAATCGATCGGTTTGTGCTGGCAGACCCTGACCGCTTTCCTGCGGATTGGGACGAATCCTCGGGCATTCCCGAAGCCGCTTTCTGCTGAGGACGCGATCAGCATCGCGGGT
>JBDSIP010000635.1:0-3198 GCA_039917915.1 Thermoflexales bacterium | reverse complement strand
CGCGGCCATGTTATGGCTCACGAACAGGACTGTACGGCCGGCCCTGGCAACATCAGTCATCCTGCCCAGGCATTTCTTCTGGAATGCTGCATCGCCGACAGCCAGTACCTCGTCCACGACCAGCACTTCAGGCTCCAGATGCGCGGCAACGGCAAAGGCCAGCCGGACGTACATCCCGCTCGAGTAGCGCTTTACCGGCGTGTCCAGAAAGCGTTCGATTTCCGCAAAGGCCACGATCTCATCAAACCGCGCGTCAATCTCTGTCCGTCGCATGCCCAGGATGGCGCCATTCAGGTAAATGTTTTCGCGCCCGGTCAACTCGGGATGAAATCCGGTTCCCACCTCCAGAAGAGACGCCACTCGACCTCGAATCTCGGCGTAGCCTTCAGTTGGATCCACGATGCGCGACAGGATCTTCAGAAGCGTACTCTTGCCTGCGCCATTTCGTCCAATCACACCGATGATCTCTCCACGGTCTACTTTGAACGAAACGTCGCGAAGCGCCCACAGCATCTCCGCTTTGGGACCGACGCCCCGCCGCCCAAACAAGCTCCGGAACGGGGCCTTGGAGGGAATGTTTTGTACGGCAGAGTGGCTCTGCCGTCGGTTCTGCAGCGCACCCAAACGGTAGACTTTGCCGAGTTGCTCGACGCGAATAATGGTTTGGCTCATGCTCTTCCGACGTTAACCCGGCTACAGCACATCAACGATGTTGCGCTCTGATTGCCTGAACACGATGGCCCCCGTAATCACGAGCACAACGGTGGTTAGGAGGGCGACAAGAAGAGGCAAACCGGGAGCGGCTCCAATGCCAAGCATGGCCCACCGGCTCGACTCGATAATGGGCGTCATCGGGTTCAGCAGTTGATACAGACCAGCCAGACTACCAGTTACCAGGGCCCCGGCGTAGGCGACCGGGGTCAGATACTGCCAAATCGGAAGCAGGAACTGGACGCCGAGGGCCACATCGCGATACCGGGCGGATAGGCCGGCCAGCCATAGCCCAACGCCCAGCGCGCAAAGCGCGGCGAGTGCCGATATCGGGATATAGAGAAGCATCTCGGATCGAAGGGGCAGTCCATAGCCCAACAGCAAGAGTCCGAGGACCGCAAGCGAGGCGGCATAGTCGACGCCGGCGGCCAGTATCGAGGCGAGTGGAAGGATTAGGCGCGGAAAGTAGACCTTCGAGATCATGGCCTGTTGCTGCACGAGGCTCTGAGAGGCCGAGCGGACCCCGCTGGCGAACAACTGCCACGGCAACAAAGCGACAAACGTGAAAACCGGATATGGAAAGCCGCCACTGGGCAGTTTCGCAACACCGCCAAAAATGAAGCTCAGCACAATCATGTTGATAATGGGCTGAATGACGATCCATGAGGCGCCCAGCGCCATCTGTCGGTAGCGGCCTTTGACCTCACGCCCGGCAAGCACCCACAATAGCTCCCGGTGATGCCACAGCTCGCCGATATCGATGGCCACCAGCCCCCTGCGCGGCGCAATTCGGGTGACTCTTTCCGCACCCATGCTCACTGCCGCCTCCGCACCAGAAAGACCAACCCAAACGCGCACACAGCAAGGAGTGGGGCGAGGATGCTCGCGACGATCTGCGCAGCGGGGACACCGCTCACTTCGCCAGGCGCCACCGGATTGATGGCGACGGGCGGCCGCGTCGGCGCCAAGGCGGCTATCGCCGTTGGCGCAAGCCGGATCGCGGTTGGGGCCGGCGTTGGCAACGGAAGCGGTGCCCGGGCCGGCGCGCCGATCGTCCGCGTCGTATAAAACAACTGGGTGTCGTCCACCCAGAAAAGAACGTGCAGGAGATTGCCCACCCCGAGCGCCATGCTGGGCGCCTCGAGGTGGCCCCTCGGAACGCCCGGCGCGCACGAGACGCATTCCGGCGCAGACCAGTTACCGTTGTACAACGCGAGATACCAGGCCGCGTTATCATACGACGTGAGGACGTGCGCAACGCCCGCGGCATCCACCACAAGATTGGGCGTGTGCTCGCTGCCACCCTTGCCCGGCGGCACGATCGCCGACACCCGGGTCCAGGTCTGCCCACCGTCGCTAGAGCGGCGGTAGTAGCGCCCGCCAATGCCGACCATCCCATTCATGAGAACGTGCAGATCGTCGTTCGGCCCCACGGCGAGGGCGGGTTGATGATATGGGCCGATCGCGATTTCCACCGGCCGCGACCACGACGCCCCACCATCCGCAGAGCGGGAGTAGAGCGTGCCGAGCGGAGGCCAACCGGCTGGCAATTGGTATTCAGACCACACGACATGGATCGTGCCTTTGCTGTCAAAGGCGACTCGGGCATAGTCCGGTGCCGCATTGGGGAAGACGGGCGGGGAAATCGCGATGGGGTCATTCCAGCCGGCTTCTTGCCACTTTTGAACGTAGATGTTAAAGTCATCGCGACCCGAATAGGCCACCCAGGCGGTCCCGCTAAGATCGACAGTCACGTGTCCGTAAAACAGTGCGGCTACACCCTCGCCGCATTCCGACCATGCCCTTACGGAGCCAGCCTGGCCGGCTGGGGCACGCAACGTTCGGTTGCCGGAAACGTTCACCAGCACATGATCGGATCCATCCGTCGTTGCCGTCACGCCGCCAATCGAACCGGTCTCACCCAGTATGTCGACCGGGGCACGCTCCGTCAAAGCGTCAAGCCGAAGGTAGTAGAGCGAAGAACTCGACTGCCCAACGCCGCCATAATCCTCCGCCAGCCAGAAGGCATGAACTCGGCCATGCGTGTCCACCGTGATCGCCTGTGTGCTGATCTGGCCCGGCGATTGGAAGATCTTGCGGGGGAGCGACCAACCCGTTTCCGCCCCTGCGGCTCCCTGCTGGGCGAATAGGAGTCCTCCAAGAACCATGCCAATGGCAAGTACTGGCTTCGCAACCGACGAAGTACCTCTATTTGACGTCGCCATAAAAGTCGATTCTGCAGCTAGTGGCCCAGCCATTTCCGCATCCCAGATCATTCCCGCTTTTGGTAGTGCGTAAGTACATTTTCGTCGTCAGAACCAATCCATACTCCGCCGATTCCGAGGCGAACTGGCTTGAGCCCGGTGCACGATTAGGCGCGGTCATTGCGGTTGCGAGCGTCCAACGAGCCGAATTCGGTAAATCGATTCTTGGCCGCGGGTTCGTTACAAACAATTTTTTCCGGAAGCCATCGCGCATCCTGGCACC
>JBDSIP010000634.1:0-2984 GCA_039917915.1 Thermoflexales bacterium | reverse complement strand
CCAGCGGCCCCGCCAGTCACGGCGACTCTGCCGGCCGCGGAAGGATGCGCAACGCTGATCTTTGACACAGCACCTGCAAACGGTCTGGTGCTTGAGGTCGATGGCGCCGTGCTGCCGCTCCCCGACCCGCGTCCGGGCGAGCGCTACCTGCCCTTTGCCGATGGCGTGACCCTGACCGGCGCGCATCTGCAACGCAGGGACAATGCCGCTGTGGTGAGTTTGGACTGGCTGTCCGGTTATCCGGTGACGACCGACTACAAGATCTCTGTTCGCCTGCTTGGCGGAGGGATCCTCCGCCAGCACGATGGTGTGCCTGCGCTCGGGGCGATCCCCAGCTTGAAGTGGATCGCCGGAACGCGCATCGCGGACGTCCACTTCCTTGGGCCGCTCGCCGAGGCGCCGGCCGTGTCCGGCGATATCAAGCTCTACGACAACTTCTCCCAACTGCCGCTGCCGCTGCTTGACCCGCGCTACGACCGCGACGGCGCGCCCCTCTTTCGCGAATAGGAGCACCACGACGCATGCCCACTTGGCAATCCATGCTTCCCGGCCTTGACGAGCCGATGACGGTGACAGAGGCAACCGCCCGGGTGAAGGCCCGCCTCGAATCCGATCCGGCCCTGTCGGATGCGCGCATCTCAGGCGAGATCAGCAACCTGGTCCGCCCGGCCTCGGGGCACGTCTACTTCACCCTCAAGGACGCCGGGGCGCAGATGAAGTGCGTGATGTGGCGTTCGGCCGCTGCGCGCCTGCGGACCTATGTGCCGCGCAACGGAGACGCTGTCGTTGCCCGGGGCAAGGTCAGTGTCTACGAGCGGGATGGGGCCTATCAGCTCTACGTCGCAGCACTCGCGCCATCCGGGGTGGGGGACCTGTATGCCGAGTTCGAGCGCCTCAAGCAGAAGCTCTCGGATGAGGGCCTGTTCGACGCAGCGCGCAAGCGAGCACTCCCGGACTTTCCACGGGTGTTGGGGGTGGTGACCTCGCCGACGGCAGCGGCCCTCCAGGACATCCAGAACGTGCTGCGCCGGCGCTTCCCCCTGATCGAAGTGATTCTCGCGCCGACCCTGGTTCAGGGGGCCGAGGCGCCGGCCCAGATCGTGCGGGCGATTGAACGCTTGAATCTGAGCGGGTTGTGCGATGTGATCCTGGTGGCCCGGGGCGGGGGTAGCCTTGAGGAACTGTGGGCGTTCAACGACGAACGCGTCGCGCGGGCGATTGCCGCTTCTGACACGCCGATCGTATCGGGGGTCGGGCATGAGATCGATTTCACGCTGGCCGACTTCGCCGCCGACCTGCGCGCGCCGACGCCTTCGGCGGCCGCCGAGCTCATCACGCCTGATGGCGACGCCCTGCGCCAGGCGGTAGACGCGCTCGCCGCCCGCAGCGCGCAGATCCTGACCGAGCGCCTGTTGGCTGAGCGCGGCCGACTGGAGGCTGCCCGGCGCGCGCTGCGCGCCCTGAGCCCCTCCGCAAAGCTTGCCCGCGCCCGCGAGCAGGTGCGCGAGCTTGGCGCGCGGCTGACCCGGGCGATGAGCGGGCGTATTGCGTTGGACCGCGCGGCGCTGGCGGGCGCGCGCGGCAAGCTCGAGGCCTACAGCCCGTTGGCGACCCTCGCCCGCGGCTATGCCATCGTTTCGCTTGAGTCGGACGCGACCGTTGTGCGAAAGGTCGATCAGGCGGGCCCGGGCCTCGCCCTGCGCATTCGGGTGAGTGATGGCGAGTTTGGCGCCATTTCCAGCGGTGCAGTTAAGGGAACCTAGCGCAAATGCGAGCCCTACCGGATGCGGCGGCGGGCGAGGGCCATCGCCGCCAGTATAAGCACAGCCGCAGCGCCGATCACCATCGGCAATGATGAACCACCCTCTGGCTGCGCGCCGGTCACGCCAAGAAGCACCCTGGGCGTTGGCGTTGCTTCTGGCGCCTTGGTCGGGGCCGCGGTTGCTGCCTGCGCGACGACCTTGGTCGCTTCGAGTGGGTTGGTCGGCGCGGCAGTCGCCGTAGCGGCGGCGGGGGGTGCCGCCTTGGTCGCCTCGGGCGCCTTGGTTGGCGCACCTGTTGCAGTGGGCGCGGCGGTCGGCGCCGCCTTGGTCGCTTCGGGTGCCTTTGTCGCTGCGGCGGTCGCCGCAGGCGCGACCGTGGGCGCAGGCGCGACGTTGACGGCAAGCGGCGCAGAGTCCACGGCTGCGCCACTGGGTCCGATGACGCGCACCGTGAACGGGCCCATTCCGACGGCCGCGGCTGGCAGTATGAAGGTCCATTTCCCATCCGCGCCCGCGATCGCCGTCCCGATGACCTTGCCGTCGGCGCCGATGATCTGGACGGTTGCGCCGGGCGCGGCCGTGCCAGAGAATTCGATCGGTTGGCCGGCGACGAAGTTCGAGCCGGGTGGCGGCGCAAGGATCACAGGTTTTACTGCGGCTGGCGCAGCCAGGGTCGGTTCAGGCGCCCTGGTTGGGGCCAGCGTAGCGGCGGGGGCGGCTAGCGTGGCGGCAGGGGCGGCTGGCGTGGCGGCAGGGGCGGCTGGCGTGGCGGCCGGGGCGGGCAGCGCGGTGGTGGCCGCTTTGGTGGGTTCAATTGCCTTTGTTGGCCCAGGGACCTTGGTAGGCTCGGGCGGCTGGGTTGGTGCCGCCGCGACGACCTGGGCGGGCACAAGGGTGAAGGACAGGGCCACGCTGCGGGGGCCGATTGCCGCGCCATCGACGGCGGCAGCGGTGATTGAATGCGGACCGAGGGCGAAGGGAGTGGCGATTTTGATTGACCAATTGCCTTTGGCGTCGGCACTTGTGTCGCCAATCACCTTGTCGCCATCAAACAGGCGCACCCTGGCATTCGGGCCGGCCGTGCCTGCCAGTTCGGTGATTGCATCGTATGCGGTTCCTTTGACACCGGCCGGCGCCTCTTTCAGCGGATTCGCGGGTGGGAAGATGCCGGGCAATACCCCAAACGAGGGCGCGATCAGGGCCGGAGGCGTCGGCGTCGGA
>JBDSIP010000633.1:0-2865 GCA_039917915.1 Thermoflexales bacterium | reverse complement strand
GTCCTGCGTACACCCTTGGGGCCATTGTGTGCAGTTTGGCCGGAGGCGATACCCCCCGGCGCAGCCGGGGGGTATCGCCTCCGGCATGTTCCCAGCACGGTACAATGGAACGCTCACTACCCTTATGGAACTACGTGATCTTCTGCAAATCGTTCGACGGCGCTGGTGGATCGTCGTGCTGACCGCGCTGATGGCCGGTGTTGGCGCATTCATCGCCAGCCGCCTCACCACCCCGGAATATAAGGCCACCATGCAGTTTGTGGTTCAGCCGTCGCGGGCGGACTTCGGCCTGACTGAGTCCACCCGTAAGTTGACGGCCTCCTACATCGCCGTAATCTGGAAGCGCAAGAGCGCCGACGTGATCAAGGATCGGCTGAACCTCGACTATTCGGCGGACTACATTTATGCCCAGACCAAGATGGCCGAGGACGCCGCCAACAGCTCGGTGACGGTCGAAGTCCGCGATTACGACGGCGAGACCGCCAAGCGCCTGGCCCAGGCGTGGGCCCAACTGTTCTTCGAGTATCGCGAGGCAGAGAACGCGAGGCAACGCCAGGAAGACCGGGTAAAAGTCGTGCTTGGCGACGATCCAACGTATTCGCTTGACAAGCCGCGCACCGCGACCAACGCTGCCGCCGGGTTGGTCCTTGGGGCAATGCTGGGCATGCTGATCGTGGCCGCGCTCGAGTGGACTCAGAGCAGCATCGTGCGAACCGGCGGCGATGTCGAGCGCGCCCTGTCGCTGCCGCTACTGGCGGCGGTTCCGGCGGAGAAGTGACCATGAATCTCATCACCGTGATGCATCCCGCCTCAGCCGCGGCCGAGGCCTATCGTACGCTCCGAACCAACCTGCACTTTGCGTCGCTCGAGCGACCGCTCAAGACGGTGTTGATCACCGCGTCCGAGGCAGGCGAGGGCAAGAGCCATGTCGTCGCTAACCTGGCGATCGTCTTTGCCCAAGCGGAGCGGCGGGTCGTCGTCGTGGACGCCGATCTGCGCGCGCCGGCGCAGCACAGCTTGTTTGGCCTGGACAACGCGCGCGGGCTTTCGACCGCGCTGCTCGGCGAGGACAGCGCGCCCTTTCTTCAGGCGACCTCGATCAGGGGTCTGCGCGTGCTGACCAGCGGTCCGGAGCAGGGCAATCCATCCGACCTCGTCTATTCAAGCCGGATGGGCGCCGCGCTGGCGGCGATCGCCGCGGACGCCGACATCGTCCTCATCGACACGCCGCCGCTTGGCGCCGTCAGCGACGCGGCAATTCTGGCGTCACAGGTGGATGGGGCGTTGCTTGTGATCTCGGCTGGCAAAACACGTCGTGAACATGCCCAGGCCGCTCGCGACACGCTGAAGCGGGCCCGCGCGCACGTGCTTGGCGCGGTCATGATCAACGTATAATTTGTTAATCATTTCGAAACTTGTGATTCACTCCCAAACGCAAAGCCCCGAGTACTGGGAACGCTATGCGCTTACCCCCGAAGATGCCGAATTCGTGTCCAATCTGTTGCTCGAGCAGGGCCGGCCGCATCCGGCCTCGGCCGTGGCAAGCGCCATCATCCGCCAGCGCGTAAGCGTTGAACTAGCCGATCTCAAACGCGAACTCGAGCGCGGCGCGTTCTATCAACCCAAGAAGAAATTTGCGGTCGGTGACGCGCTCATCTTCCCCGCGCTGGGGTTTTCCGGCGCAACTGTTGCGGCCGTGCGCGAGGGATTCAACCCCGAACAGGGCAAATTTGACGTGGTCGAAGTCGAGATGGCCGATGGCGCGCACCGCTCATTCGCGGCCGGCTACGATCGACCGCACGCTTTGAACGATGATTCGCTCCAGCTTCTTGACGGCGCGACGCTGAAGTCTTCCGAGGAGCTGGCCGCCCTCTTTTCGGATGTGATTGTGCCGAGCGTCGAAGAGGGGCTTACCCAGCGTTCTGAGTTCATCAAGATCGCCAACGACTGGTTTCTGCGGGCGATGATGGCCGACGTCAATGTTGGCCACCTGAACCTTGCGGAAGCTGTCCTCGATGTCCGGAACGGCGGGCCCTTGCCAACGGGCGTGCTGCTGCGCGACCTGGGGTTGCCGGCCGAGATCGCCTCGAACCTGCAGGAACTCTCGCTCAATGAGGCCCTGGCCGCGGACCCGCGCTTTGACGAGGTCAGCCTGAATGACCGTCCGGCCTGGTTCCTGCGGCGGTTGACGCCAACAGAGACGCGCGAGTTTCCCAGCCTGATTGTGCCCGCGCACTTTGAGGGGCCGCGCACGGTCGGCGAGAGTCTGAAGGATCTCGCCCGACAGCTCGACGATGAACTTGAATATGACGGCGCGCCGGTGGCTCCCGCCGACACGGCCACGGTCGTGTTGACCTACTCGCATCGTTTGGCGGGCACCCTCGGCTGGTCGCGGGCCTTGACCTCGGTGCTCCCGGATGTCACAAAACCCCGCCTCCCGCTCACGTTTCGTGACAAGGCGACGGGCAAGGACCACCAAGTCTGGCTCGTGCATGCGGGCCGCTATGTGTGGGGGCTGAGCGAGTTCTATCGCGCCAACGAACTCCCGGCCGGCGCGGAAATCGAGCTGCAGCGCGGGCCGGCCGATCACATCCTTATCATCAGCGCGGGCAAACACAAGCCCAAGCGCGAGTGGGTGCGTGTGGCGGGCGCCCGCGAGGGCCACATCCGGCTCGAGACCGCCCAGCGCGCGGTTTCGTGCAAGTTTGACGACTTGATGTCGGTCTTCGTTGACGATCCGCGGACGATGGACGGGGTGCGCGGGGACGGGCCGCGGAACGTCGCCCAGGCCGTCAAGGACGCATTCCCCGAGATATCGAAACTCAGCCCGCAGGGCAACACCCATGCCCGCACGCTGTATGCCGT
>JBDSIP010000632.1:0-2769 GCA_039917915.1 Thermoflexales bacterium | reverse complement strand
GAGCGACGGCCGGCACAACTGGAACAATGCCGCGTTCATGGACTTGATCAACAAGGCCGGGCCTGAGGTAGACATCGCCAAGCGCAACCAACTGTACAAGGATGCGGAAAAGTTGCTGGTCCAGGATGCCGGGGCCATCTTCGCGTTCCAGCAGTTCAACGTGAACCTGTGGCGCTCCTATCTGGCCGGCGAGACGTTTAAACCGGGCAAGGTCAACGTCGCGCGCGGCATCGGCTGGCCTGACTTTGCGGCCTTCGACCCAGGCCCCATCGACACGTATGTGACCAAGGACGTCCTGAAGTTGCGGCCGAACCCGCCCAAGTAGGCGATCCGCGCTTTAGCGTTCAAAATTAACTGCTCGCGATTCCCGATTCATTGCGTGGGTTCGCCCGCTTGATGAATCAGGAATCGCGAGATTCTTACCCGCAACAATGCTGCGCTATATCCTCTCCCGAGTGATTGGCTTGATCGGCGTGACGCTGGTCGTCTCCTTTCTAGCGTTCATGTTGCTCTATCAACTCCCGGGCGGACCGTTTAGCCAAGAGAAGCAACCGCTCTCTCCGGCCGCCATGGCCGCCATCAAGGCCAAATACAACCTGGACAAACCGTTTTATGTGGTTTGGCTGAGCTGGGTCGGCCGCGCGGTGCAGGGTGACTTCGGTTATTCGTATAGCGCCGAGAACGTGCCCATCACCAAGCTATTTGCCGACCACTGGGCGGTGAGTTTGCAACTGGGCGGGCTCGCTCTGGCCTGGAGCGTGCCGCTCGGTATTCTCCTGGGCGTGCTGGCCGCGGTCAACCGCAATCGATGGGCCGACTATCTGCTCCGCTTTCTTGCGATTGTGGGCACCACGGTTCCAAGCTTTGCCCTCGTCGTGTTTCTGGTGTTCGTGTTCGCCGTGCAGTTACGCTGGCTCCCCACCACGGGCTGGAAACCGGTTGACGATCCGCGCACCTTGATTCTGCCGGTCTTGATCTTTGGGCTAGTCCCGTTTGGAACCCTGCTCCGTTATACGCGAAACGGAATGATCGAGGCCATGTCAACGGATTACGTGCGCACGGCCCGGGCCAAGGGACTGGAATACGGGTCCGTGGTTCTGCGACACGCCCTGCGGAATGTTCTGATTCCAGTCGTGACCGTGCTTGCCCCGATGATCCCCAATGCGCTGACCGGCTCGGCCATCCTGGAGATCATGTACAGCATCAACGGCATTGGGCGCTTCTTTATCGACAGCATCCAGTCGCGCGACTATCCACTGGCGCTGGCAAGCGCTTTTATTGTTGCCACGTTGTGGGGCTTTTCGTACCTCCTGACCGATCTCGCATACACCTTGATCGATCCGCGCATTCGGTTGAGTGGCCGCTAAATGCGAGCAAAGACGCCCGCGGACCTCGCCTGGCGGCGATTCTCCCGGAACAAAGCCGGCGTTTTCGGGGTGATCCTGGTAGCCTTGATCATCGCTTTCACGATGTGGGTGACCGTCACCCAACCCTTTCCAAAGACCAGCGTTCTGGACTCGAGTTTGCTCCCCATGGAGGATCCCGATCACGTTCTTGGCACCGATATCGCCGGACGGGATATGGTCCAGTTGCTGGCCTGGGGGACTCGGACCAGCCTGATCATCGCGCTCGGGGCTGAGATATTCGTGGTCCTGGTCTCGCTGTTCCTCGGCTTCCTCTCGGGTTGGTTCGGGAGCTTGATCGATTACGTGATTACGCGCGTGATTGAAGTATTTGTGGCCATTCCGCCGCTCCTTTTCCAGCCCTTGTTTATGATTGTCATGGGTGCCACGGTGCCCAACCTTGTGCTCGCGATTGGCTTATTGAGCTGGACCGAAACAACCCGGCTTGTGCGCGCCCAAACGCTTCAGTATCGCAGCCGCGAATTTGTGGATGCCGCGCGCGCGCTGGGCGCAAGCACTTCGCAGATCGCGATGTGGCATCTGTTGCCCAACACGCTCAACCCGCTCATCGTGGCCGTAACCATCAGCATCCCCGGGATCATCCTGGCCGAGAGCATCCTGAGCTTTCTCGGCTACGGCCTCACCGAAAGCATGCCGTCGCTTGGCAAGATGATCGGCGTGTCGTACCAGTACATTCAAGCCTACTGGCATATGGCGCTTTTGCCAACCGCCAGCCTCTCGCTGCTGATGCTTGGGATATCCCTGCTCGGCGATGGCCTGCGCGATGCGCTTGACCCTCGGGCCGGGTAGATTGGCAGACGCTGGCAGACTTCGAGCGGGCGCGGGCCTGACAAGACGCGGCCCCAGGGCTATACTCGCTGGAATGCTTGCGAATCCTCCCGAGACCATTGCCGCCTACATCGTCGAAACGCCCGAGACGTTGGGCGGGCGGTGGCGCATTGCCGGCCACCGGATCGCGGTAGCGCATGTGGCCGCCTGGCGTCTTCGGCAAGGATTGAGCTTCGAGCAGATCGCCGCAACGTATGACCTGCCTATCGCGGCCGTGTACGCGGCGATGGCCTATTACTCCGACCACAAGGCCGACATCGACGCCCGCGACGCGCAAGACGCCGCCTTCGCCGAAGAGATGCGCGCCCGGACGCCCTCGAAGCTGGCCGCCATAATCGCCGCCTGAGCGATGCCCGGCCCGATCCGGTTTCACCTTGACGAACACATAGACCCGGCGATCGCGGCCGCCCTTCGCCGGGTAGGGGTGGACGTGACGACGACGAACGAGGCCGGGCTACGGACCGCCGACGATGCACGGCAGTGGGAGTATGCCCAGCGTGAGGGCCGCGTGATCGTT
>JBDSIP010000631.1:0-2876 GCA_039917915.1 Thermoflexales bacterium | reverse complement strand
CGAGCGAACCCTAGCGATTTGCGCCGCGATAGATCAGCGGCAGGTAGTTGACCTTTCCGCTCAGCACGGGCTTGGGCGCCGTCGTCGGCGCCGGCGTGGGTGTCTCGATCCTCGGCGCATTCACCGTCGGAATCTGGACAGTGGGCACGCTCACGGTCGGCACTTCGACAGTCGAGATGACGATCGAGGTCGGGGTGGCATCCTGCGGCAGAAATGGCAGCGCAGCCCGCATCGCCGGGTTCAAGACCACCGACGCGATTGTCGCCAGGCAGGCCAGCACCACGACGATGGCGGCGATCATGGCGATGATGCCCAGGGCCGAGCTCTTCTTCTTTGCCTCTGGCGGCTGGCCCACCGACCTGCGGCTGCCTGTGCCCGGGGGAGGCGCGCCCAGGCCGCCAGCGCTCACCGGGATCGGCATGGGGATCGGCATGTTCAGGGCTTCTTGCGAGAACCCCGCCGAGGGCGCCATGGGCTGGACCATCGTCGCCCCGCCCGCCATCGGATACGAAGGTTGGACCTGAGGGGCGGGCGGCTGGACCATCGTCGCCCCGGCGGGGGGTGGCGGCGGATAAGCGGGCTGAGCGGCGGCGGTCGGGGGGCGAAACTCAACCGTTCGATCGAAGGCAGTCGACGATGGCACGGGAGCCACGGGAACTACCGGAGCCACGGGCGTATCCGTGCTGAGGGGCAGGCCGTCATAGGCGGCCTCAATATCTGCCGCGAGCGTGGCCGCGACCGAATAGCGACCATCTGGACGCTTGGCCATCGACCGGTCAATGATGCGCTGCCAGTCCTGTGACAGCCCGAGTTGGGCCGTCAGGATCCGCGGAATGGGATCCATGACGTGCTTAAGCATGATGCCGGTGGGATTCTCGGCGTTGAATGGCAACCTGCCGGTCAGCATCTCGAACAGCATCGCGCCCAACGCATAAAGATCAGACCGTCCGTCGAGCGGCTCGCCGCGGGCCTGCTCAGGGCTCATATACGCCGGCGTGCCGATGACCTGGCTGCGGGTCAAGTCGGACCGGGACATGGCTGTTTTCGCGATGCCGAAGTCGCTCAGGAATGGCTCACCCGCATCGTCAAACAGCACGTTGGCTGGCTTCAGATCGCGGTGCACAATCCCGCGCGCGTGGGCCCGATCGAGCCCCGGGGCCAGGCGATTGAACAGCCGGACGATTTCGCTGGTCGCCATCGGAATGCCGTTCAGGCGCTCGGCCAGCGAGCCGGCGCTCATGTAGCGCATCGCCAGATACAGCCGGCCATCCGCTTCGCCGTAGTCGTAGACCGGCACAATGACGACGCTTTCAATCGAGGCGACCGTTTTTGCCTCGCGATCAAAGCGCGCCCGGAAAGTCTCGTCGTGGAGAAACTCCGGCGGGAGCACCTTGAGCGCCACCCGCCGCTCGAACACCGGGTCAAAGGCCTCGTAGACGGTGGCCATGCCGCCCCGGGCAATCTCGCGCTTGATGATGTACTTGCCGATCTTTTCTGGCATCATATTACTGACCACTTTACCGCGAAAACTGATTCTTGCGGCTCAATGTTTCTGCAAGAATCACTCACTCACCCAACTCCAGAGGCGGAATTTCCCGCCCCGGGGATTCGGCCTTCGGAAACCAGATCTTCCAGGATTTCTAGGGCATCCCCCACAGGCGAACGCCGCTGCTGGAGGTGCCAAACACCGCCAGCCGGCCATCCGCTGAGAAATCCACACTCGTGACCCCAGTCAGGGTGATCAGTCGAAAAGCCGCGCTGGGCGGATCTTTGATCAGTTCGGCCAGGCGATAGAACTTGCTTTGGGTCCGGCCACCGACGAAGAGCAGATCACCACTTGGCGGGAATCCCAGTGCCTCGACCGGGTTGCCAGCCTCCTTGAACGACGCGGCCACGGTCCAATCGGCGGTTTTCCACACCCGCGCGTCGCTGTTCTGGTCGCCCGTGCTGCATGTCTTGGCGCACGCCGCAGCCGCGAAATAACGACCATCCGGCGAGAAGGTCACCGGGACGCCCGCGCCATTCGTATCGAACTTGTATGACATCACACGCCGTCCATCGGTGACGCGCCAGACGGTCACCTGACCCAGGCTGGTGGACGCGGCGAGCAGACCGCCGTCGGCGGAGAAGCGCAGGCTGCTGAGGTTGTAGCCGTTATCGACCTGGAACACGCGCGCACCCGTGTCGCTGGCGAAGATCTGAATGGGCGTCGTGCCAATCGCATTCACGCCGCCCGCCGCAACCAGCCGCCCGTCGGGCGAAAACTGGGCGGCGCTCATCTCGAGCCCCACGGTCGCGAGTTGGCGGATGAGTTGGCCATCCGACACCTTGTAGAGGGCCGCCTGTTTGCCTGCCGCGATAACGGCTGACTTGCCGTCCGGCGAGACGTCAGACGTCCACGGAATGGAGCCCATCGTGAAGCGCGACTGCGAGCTACCGTCAGTGCTTCGCCAGATTTGAAAGCGATTCTGAGCAACCGCCTGATTCGGCGTATTGCCCAACGAACCGAAGATCGTAACGCCGTCCGCGCCGAATCCCACGGTCCGGACGGTCGTATCCGTTGAGTCGGCCATCACCCGAAGTTCGCGCAGCGACCCCATCGAGTTGCCGTCCAACGTAGACGGGCGCGGGGTCGCCGTCGGCGCATTGAGTGGGGTGGCGGCAGGCCGGACCGTCGGGGAAATCGATATCAGCGTCGGCAGCGTCACTGGAATCGCCGTTGGTTGCGCAGCCGTCGGTAGCGCGCGCGTCGGAGGAGACGTCGTCGCGGTGGCGGCAGGGGCCGCTGCAAAGATCCCGCCCAGCGCGCCCGCGCCGGCCAAACCGCCGGCGACCAGCACGCAAGCGCCGACCACGCCGAGCACGATCAGAAGCGG
>JBDSIP010000630.1:0-12071 GCA_039917915.1 Thermoflexales bacterium | reverse complement strand
CCCGCGCCCGAACGGCCTCCGAAGGTTCGCCCGCCCGGGTGCCGCTGAGCTTCTCAAAGTTCACCCGTTGGACGTCCAGAAAGATGTCGATCCGGTCCAGCAGCGGCCCCGAGATCTTCTTCTGGTACTGCTGGACGGCCGCCGGCGCGCAGGTGCATTCCTTGATTGCGTCGCCAAACCAGCCGCACTTGCATGGGTTCATCGCCGCGATGAGCTGAAACGAGGCCGGGAAGGTAAGCGTTCCGCTGGCCCGGCTGATGGTGACGACCTTGTCCTCCATTGGCTGGCGTAGAACTTCGAGCGCGCGCGCATCAAACTCAGGCAACTCATCCAAAAACAGCACGCCCCGGTGGGCCAGAGAGATTTCGCCGGGGCGGGGAATCTTGCCGCCGCCGACCAGCCCGGCGTGCGAGACGGTGTGATGGGGGGCGCGGAACGGCCGGGCGCGAATGAGCGGCATATCGGGCGGGAGCGCGTCCGCAACGCTGTAGATCCGGGTGGCCTCGAGCGCCTCGTCCATGCTCAGATCGGGTAGGATGCCGGGCATGGCCCGGGCCAGGAGCGTTTTGCCCGCGCCCGGGCTGCCCTTCATGATGGCGTTATGCCCGCCGGCGGCCGCAATTTCAAGGGCGCGCTTGGCGACTTCCTGGCCTTTGATGTCGCGGAAGTCCGTGATCGGCGTTGGCGGTGTGCGCGCGCCGCCAACGCGCTCGCTGGGCGGCTGGGCGACCACGAGCGGATCGCGGCTATTGAGGGCGACGACGAGGTCGATCAAGGTGGCCGCGGCGATGACGTCAATGCCGTGGACGAGGGCGGCCTCGGGCGCGTCGCATGCCGGGACGATGATGCGCCGATAGCCGCGCTCGCGGGCAAAAGCGGTCATGGGCAGCACACCGCGGGCATGCCGAATGCCGCCGTCGAGGGCGAGCTCGCCCACGACCAGCGCGCCCTCGAGGGCTGTGGCCAGGAGCTGGTCCGAGGCAATCAGCAATCCGAGCGCAATCGGCAAGTCATAGGCCGGTCCCATCTTCTTCAGATCCGCCGGGGCCAGGTTGACGGTCACCCGGTTGTAGGGCCATTTCAAGGCGCAATTGCGAAAGGCGCTGCGGATGCGCTCCTGGCTCTCCTTGACCGCCGCATCGGGCAGGCCAACCAGCGTGAAGTAGGGCATCCCGAACGCGGAATCGACTTCGCACTCGACAACGGTGCCGTCGAGGCCGATCACAGCGCAAGAATCTATTTTGGCAAGCATCGTGGTCTATCTAATCACGTTAGGCGCGGAATGGGCCTGACAGTTGGCTGACAACATCGCAATGAGCCTGACAGAGGGCTGACAGCCAAGACCGAAACAGACGCCGGCTCGCTCTGCTCACATGCAAAACTCCGCGGAGAGGGCCGTTCTATACTGGCGCGCCCATGCTTAAGATTAGTGACTTCTCGAAACTCGCTCAGGTGCCCACGGCGACGCTTCGCTACTACGACCAATTGGGTCTCCTGAAGCCGGCGGCAGTCGACAAGTTCACTGAGTATCGTTTCTATGCCGTTGATCAGCTTCCACGACTCAACCGCATCCTTGCCTTGCGCGACCTCGGCTTCTCGCTTGATCAGATCGCGGGTCAGCTCAACGGAAATCCATCGGCTCGCGAGCTGCGGGACATGCTTGTCGAACGCCGTAGCGGCGCCGAACGCGAGATTGCCGAAGCGCAGGACCGGCTCGCGCGGGTGGAGCAGCGCCTCCGCTTTATCGAAGCAGAAGGCGCGCCGCCACAATTCGACCTGGTAGTCAAAGCCGTCGCGCCGCAGTGGGTTGTTTCTGTCCGCAAAGTTGTGCCGCAAATGGACCAAATGGGTGATTTTTGCGCTGAAATGCATGCCACGCTCCTATCGTGGATAGGGACGAGCGGCCTGGTCCGGCTCGGCCTTCCCGCGCCTCAAATGCTGAACCTGTATCACAACGCCGAATACACCGAAACGGATCTCGATGTCGAGGCCGCGGTGATGGTCGCCAGGCCTGTAAGCGCTGGTCGAGTCGAGAGTGGCGTTGCAACCGGGGTGGGAGTGAAACAGATTTCCGGCTACGACATGGTGGCCAGCGGAATTCATCGCGGGCCAATGGAAGACGCGCCAATGCTGGCCCAAGCCCTGTTCGCCTGGGTCGGTCAGAATGATTACACCATTGTCGGCCCGCTGCGCGAGTTGCATCTTGCCGGCCAAGGCGAGTCGGACGTCGAGCCGGTCGAGCACATCGTCGAGCTCCAGCTCCCGATCGAGAAATCCTGAATTGGGAAGTCAGGCGCGATCTGACTATTGACATTCAAGCGGCTCGAAGGTTTATTCTGGTTTCAATTACGGGCCCACAAGGCCAAACTGGAGTTGAAACCATGAACCTGAATCGGACCGCAGGCGCATCGCTAATCGTGCTGCCCGTCGCCTTTAATGTCGCCTTCGCGTTGTTGGGGCAGAATTTTCAGTATCCTGACATCCTGCGTCAGCCCACGGCCGTTGTGCTCGGCCAATTTGCGGCCGGGGGCGCCCCGCTCGTCGCAACCTGGTACGCGTTTATGCTGTCGGCCGTGCTGTTTGTTCCGGCCGCAATCTTGCTGGGACGGACCTTGAAAGCCACTGCGCCGAGTCTGATGAGCTTGGCTGTTCCGATCGGAATCCTGGCTGGAAGTGTCCAATTCATCGGCCTTTCTCGCTGGCCGTTTGTCGTTCCCTATCTGGCCGGGGCGTATCTGGCGCCGGGCGCCACCCTTGCGACGCGCGAAGCCATTGAGATTGCCTTTCAGGTGCTGAACCGCTATGCGGGAATGGCCATCGGCGAACACCTCGGCTATCTGTTCACGGGCGCGTGGACGCTGCTCGTCAGCGCCGCGCTCCTTTCATCCCAGTTTCAGCTGAAACGCGGTCTTGCGTGGATTGGTGTTGTGTCGGCGATTGGCATCCTGGCAGGTCTGCTGGAGGGCGTCGGGTTTGGCGCGGCTGGCGCCATCAACGCCATAAGTTACATTGTCTGGTCGGTTTGGTTGATCGGGTTGGGCGCGGTTTTGATCTCGAAGCGTCAACCAAGCACATAGCGTTTTGCGAGGGCTGTGTATTCTTCGATCTGGGCCTGAATCCAATCCTCGTTTTTGCCGAGCTCGCCGGCCAGCGCACGGGCGACCGCCGGGGCGGCCTCGACGCTGGCCCGCGCGTCGAGCAGCAACGCCCGGGTGCGCCGGGCGAGGGCGTCCTCGACCGTGCGGGCCATCTCGTTGCGCGCGCCCCACACCACCTCGCCCATTTTGTAGGGTAGGTTCGGATGAATGAGCGCGTTCCACTCCGGCCGCACGGCGCACAACGCCGCAACGCCATCACCATCGGTGCCATACACGTCGAGGGGGAAGGGCAAGGCCTCTTTCGTTGCGCCGCGCAAGGGCATGTCCGCGGTAATACAGCGCCGCGCTTCGAGGCCCGCCGCCGCGCTGGCCTTGTTGATCACGTCCTCGCCCATGTGCCGGTAGGTCGTCCATTTGCCGCCGGTGATGGTCACCAGGCCCGAGGGCGCGATCAAGATCGTATGGTCGCGTGATAGCGATTTGGTCTGCCCGTCGCCCGATTTGACCAGCGGGCGGAGCCCGGCGAAAACCGACTTGACGTCGCTGCGCTCGGGCGCCTTGCTGAGATAGCGCTTCATGTGGGCGAAGATGAATTCAAGCTCGCTCTCGAGGGCGATTGGATCGTGGTCGATGGTCTTGACCGGGGCGTCGGTCGTGCCGACGATGACGCTGCCGCGCCAGGGCAGAGCGAACAGCACCCGCCCGTCGTCGGTCTTGGGGATCATGATGGCGTGGTCTCCCGGCAAAAATGACTTTTCGAGCACGAGGTGGATGCCCTGGCTCGGCGCGACCATCTTTGGCGCGGCCGGTTCGTCCATCCGCCGGATGTCGTCGACCCACACGCCCGTGGCGTTGATCACGACCTTCGCCCGGGCTTCGAAAGCGGCGCCAGTCTCCACGTCATGGGCGCGCACGCCGGCGACCTTCCCGCTCTGCTTGATCAGCCCGTCGACCCGGGCATAGTTCAGGGCCACTCCACCGAGGTCGTTGAACGTGCGGGCCAGGCTGATCGCATAGCGGGCGTCGTCAAACTGTCCATCCCAATACACAACCCCGCCCCGCAAGCCATTTGGGCTCAGGGTTGGGGTCAGCCGGAGCGCCTCTGCTTTGCCGATGATGCGGGCCATCCCAACCCCCAGCCGTCCGGCCAGGATGCTGTAGGCCAGCAGGCCGGGGCCATACAGAAGCTGCGACCACCAGGCGTAGGCGGGCAGCACGAGCGGCAAAGGGTGGGCGAGATGCGGGGCGTTGTGGAACATGCGTCCCCGCTCGCGCAACGCGTTGATGACAAGCGAAACGTCGCCCTGTGCCAGGTAGCGCACGCCGCCGTGGGCGAGTTTGGTCGCCCGGCTCGAGGTACCTTTGGCAAAGTCCAATTCCTCGAGCAAGAGCGTGCGGAAGCCCCGCGAGGCGGCGTCAACAGCCGCGCCGAGCCCGGTCGCCCCGCCGCCGATGATGATGATGTCCCATACTTCGGCGGAATGGGCGCGATCCAGAAGCGCGCTCCGACGGGTGTCGGTGACAGGGGGGAGGGCACTCGGGCGTCGGTTCATGATCCCCAAATCGTACCCTACAATCTGCTGCGATGAGCGCTGCGCCGGCCCGCCCCCGTGTTTTCTACGGCTGGGTGCTGGCCTGGATGCTCGGCCCCACCCAGCTTGTCTCGTGGGGGATTCTTTACTACGCGTTCAGCGTGGTCATGCCGCTGATGAGCGCCGAAATGGGCTGGTCGGCGGCCGAGAGCAGCGCGGCGTTTTCGATCGCCATGCTGGCCAGCGGCGCGGCCTCGATTCCGGCCGGGCGCTGGCTCGATGCGCGCGGCCCGCGCCGGCTCATGACACTGGGATCAATCCTGTCCGTCGCTCTCGTCGCGGCCTGGTCTCAGGTGACATCGCTGCTTGCGCTCTACGCTGTTTGGGCCTGCATCGGCGTGGTCATGGCGACCGTGCTGTATGACCCGGCTTTCTGGGTGATCGCGCGCTGGTTTCGCCGCCGGCGGGCGCGCGCTCTGACCCTGGTGACGTTCTGGGGCGGGCTGGCCAGCACGGTCTTCATCCCCCTCACCGACGCGCTGGTGCGCGCCTGGGGCTGGCGCAGCGCGCTGCTCGCTGAGGCTGTCGTTCTGGCGTTATGCACGATTCTCCCGCACGCCCTCTTGCTGCGCCGACTCCCGGAGGAGATGGGCCAGCTCGTCGACGGCGAGCCGGGCGCATACGCGGCGGGCGCGCCCGCGCCGCCGTCGTTGCAGCTCGGCGCGGCGGTGCGCGATCGCGCTTTCGGCCTGCTGGCTGCGGCATTCGGGTTGACCAGCCTGATGTCGGCGGCCATGAGCGTCCATCTGATCTCGTATGAAATCAGCCGCGGTCTATCGCCGGCCCTGGTGGCCGCAGCCGCAGGGGCGGTGGGCGTGTTGCAGGTGGTCGGGCGCCTGACCTTTGCCCCGCTCGCCGGCCGTCTGTCGCCCAAGATCGTGACGGCGGCGATGTGCGTCTTCGCGGCGGTCGCCGTGCTTGCCCTGGTCGGTCTGCCGGCGCTGGAGGGGCTGGTGGTCTATGTCATCCTGTATGGGATGGGCCACGGCGCCTTGACGCCCCTGCGGGCGTCGCTCGTGGCCGACACCTTTGGCACGGCGGCCTACGGAAGTGTGAATGGCGCGTTGTCATTGGTCGCCACCCTCGCTCGCGCCGCTGCGCCAGTGGCGGTGGGCGCATTTGTGACGCTGACCGGAACCTACGTCCCGGCCCTGCTCGTGCTCGCAGTGTGCGCCTTCCTTGCCGCGGGGGCGGTGTTGTTTCTGCGTGAGGGGGGGAAGTCTGTCTGAATCACCGAGAACACGGAGCGGACCGATTCTGCGGATCGGTACGCTTTGGTCGGCTCCGGCAATTCCGCGTCATCCGCAGCGTCCGTGTTCTCGGTGATTCAGACGCGCGCGGCCGCCCTTCTGGCCAGCCAGCCCGCCACCGAATCGGCGATCTCCGCCACGATCGCGTCGGGGACGCCGTTGACGACCTTGGACTGCAGCCGAAAGTCGCATGGCTCGTTGACATAGTCGACGACCAGCCATACCCCGCGCGTGTCGCGGGCAATCTCGGTCGAGAACACATTCAACCCGCAGATGCCGGCGATCTGTTCGGTGATCGAAAGCAGCGGGCCGAGTCCCAGCCGGGCCGCTTCCTCGGGTGTGACGGGGGTTTGACGATGGGTGCGATCATCGGCCCAGCAGGCGAAGGCGCGCCCGCAGGCATGAAAAACCCGCCACCAAGCGCGCCGGCCATCCATGATTTGCGGCTCGACCCAGGTCTGCAACAGGGTTTCATCGTCGGGCCATTCCTTGCGCAGGCGGAGGGCATCCGAGATCTGGGTCACCCCTTTCAGCACGCCGCTCCCGCCGCTGTGCGCACCCTTGACCGAATACGTTGGATCAAGCCCGTCGAGCAGGCGCGGGTCGAACAGCTTCAAGTCCGGATCGGCCTGATAGGACGGCAGGATGATCATGTGCGGGGCGCGCAGCCCGCGGGCGATCAGCTCGTAGTGCATGGTCGGCTTGTTCCAGGCGCGCTTAACCAGCGGATACGGGTTGGGGTTGAGCGGGGCCGCGCGCTCCACCGCCGGGACGTGCAGGGCGTATTCGTCGCCCCAATCCCAGGCGCGATCGATGATGGCGCGCGGACGCAGCGCCCCGCTGTCCAGAAGGGCCGGCAAACCTTTGAGCGCTTCAGCGCCCGCCAGAAAGACGCGCAACCCGCGCGCCTCGCAAGCCTTCTTGAGCAGGTCCACGTAGTCGGCGTCGAGTTCCCAGGCCCAAACCACGAGCAGATCGTGGGTGGGCGGCCCGCCCTTGGCGGGTGGCCCGCCCTTGGCGGGCGCGCCTTCGGCCTCAGTCATCGCCCAGCACCAGCAAGTCGCGGGTGAACGTAGTCAGGCTTTCGCCCCCGGTCGCGGTGACGACGACGTTGTCCTCGATCCGGACTCCGCCGAGGCCTTCGATGTAGATACCCGGCTCGATGGTGAAGACCATCCCGGGCTCGATGACCTGCTTGTTGCCGCGCACCATGTAAGGCGGCTCATGAATTTCAAGGCCGAGCCCATGCCCGGTGCGATGGCTGAAATACTTGCCGAAGCCGGCCGCCTCGATCACGGCCCGGGCAGCCGAGTCAACTTCTTCGCAGCGCACACCTGGGCGCACGGCCGCGCGGCCCGCGGCGTTGGCGGCCTGGACGACCGCATAGATCTCGCGCATCCTGGCCGAAGGCTCGCCGATCGCGACGGTCCGGGTAATGTCGGACGGGTAATCTCCGACATAGAAGCCGAAGTCCATCAGCAACATCTCGCCCTTCTGCAAAACCCGATCGCCGGCCTCGCCGTGCGGGAAGGCCGCGCTGTGCCCCGTTTGAATCAATGCCGCAAACCCGGATCGCGCGCCGAGCCGTGACGCGCGTTCGTTCAGCATCCGCCCGACCTGGCGCTCGGTCATTCCAGGCCGGATTTCCTCGAGACATTCGGAGAGCACGCGTTCGGTCAACTGGATCGCCCCGCGCATCGCTTCGACCTCGCTGGCGTCCTTGATCACCCGCATCGCATCGATCTGGGTGGCGGCCGAGACGAGCGTTGCCTTGGGCAGGGCGTGAGTGAGCAGGTCGATCTCGAGAAAGCGCGCCCCGACGGGCTCGACGCCGATCCGAATGGGGCGCCCGAACGCCGCAATCTCGCTAAGGGCCGCTGCGAATGCGGCCCGATAGTCCACGCCGTCTTCATACGGGTGCGCTTCCCAATTCAGCGCGCTGCCGGCCACGAACTTGCCGGCCTCAAAGCCGGGCAGGAAAACAACGGGCCGGGCGTCGGCGGCAGCCGGCAAAAGGGCCACCGTCGGACGTTCGCTTACGTGGAGCATCGGCGCTCCGGTGAAATAAAGCATGTTGGGTCCGGGGACCAGGGCGATGTAGTCAAGCGCGGCGTCGCGCTGGCGGGCCGCAAGGCGTTCAACTCGGTTTATGATGGACATGATCAAGACGGGATTGTACCGAACTCGGGCCGGATCCCGCCGGTGTCATCGAAGTTCACTCAGGAGGACGATATGGGACGTTTTTTTAGCTTTCTAGCGGGCTCACTTGTGGGCAGCATTCTCGGGGTCTCCGCGATCGTGTTGCTCACGCCGGTCTCGGGCAAAGATGTGCGTGATGCGTTGCGCAAGGAACTCTCGACAATCATCGACGAGGGGCGGCGCGCCGCAAAGGCAAAGACCGCCGAAATGGAGAAGCACTTGGCCGACCTGCGGGGCGAGACAGCGGCCTGAGTTTTTGAAAGTCGATATCCCCCGCCCCGGCGGACGCCGGGGCGGGGGATATCGACTTTCAATCATTACGGCTTTGGCGTCGCGATCGGCGACGGCCCGATCAGCGCCTTGGGATCGAGGATAAAGTTCTGGCCGGCTGGCAGGACGATTGTGTTGATCGTCGGCGCAAGCTTTTCGATGTAACGGAAGGTCAATAGACTCGGATTTTCCCTGAGCGCTTCCGAAACCAGTTTCAAGGATTCGGCTTCGGCCCTTGCCTGCAACACCTGCGACTCGGCGTTGCCCTTGGCCCGCGTGATCGCCGCATCGGCCTCACCCTGGGCCTTGACCCGCACCCGCGACGCTTCCTGTTCTTCCTGCAAGACGAGGAATTTCGCTTTTTCGGCATTCTGCTGGGCGATCTGCTTCTCTTCGATACTCTTCGCATACTCGGGCGAAAACGCCACATTGCGCAGCAGCAGCGCGGTTAGCCGGATGCCGTCCTTGCCGAACTGCGCGCGCAACTCGTCCGAGATGCGGGCCTGGAGTTCGACGCGTTTGGTGCTGTAGACCTCTTCCACCTTGTACTGCGACACGATGTTGTAGACAATGCTGCGCGACTGAGGCCGCACGAAATCCTGCTCATAGCGCTTCTGCCACTTGATATACAAATCGGTGACTTTGTCCTCGTCGACTTGATATTGCACGGTCGCGTCAACAAAAACTTCCTGGCCGTCGGATGTACGCGCGGTAACGGAGTCATCGCCCTTTTGCGCACCCTCATTTGAGGTGCGCGACATGGTGTAGGCGGCCTGGGCGATCGAAAAGCGTTCGATCCGCTCGACGAAGGGGACGATGAACTGCAGGCCCGGTTTGAGCGCATCGCCGCGATACCCGGTCGGGCTGAGCGGACTGAGCACGATGGCGCGTTCCTGGGGCTGGATGAAGACAAAACCGGCCGCCGCAACATTCAGCCCAACGCCGATGAGCAATAGCAGGCCGATCAGGGTCGCAGAGTATTTCGTGTTGACCCCGCGTGCCCGTTGGCTATAGACGATGAAGACATACGCGCCAAGCGCGATGAGCGCGGCGATGCCGAGGGTGCCGATAAATTCAAAGTTCATGGTTGTGTAATCGAGATACGGTAGCTGCCCGGTTCGGTGGTGACGAGGGTACTGGCTGACACCGCCAGCACGCCCCGCTTGGCCTGTCCGGCCCGGCCGAGATCGAGCTTGAGCGAGCCGGCATTGTTGTCCAGCGACATGCGCTTGACATTGACCGTCCCGTCGTTGTTGAAGGTAATGAGCTGGACTTGCCAGGTCTGCGGCACAAGCGTGGTGACTCGAATGAAGCCCTCCGGCTGCCAATCACCGGGCTGGCTGACGTCGTCCTTGAAGCCCAGCTCTGGCACTTCGATGTTATCGATGGCGAGGCCGTCGCGATTGACCCCCGCGTCAGTGATCAGCTCCCAGCGCACCAGAATCTTCTTGCCGGAATATGCGCTCAGGTCGATGCTCTCATTGATCCAACGCGGATCCTTTGTTCCTCCGGATGGGCCGGTGTAGCCGCAGCCCAGGTTGGCCCCAGAGGGATTGGTCGTGACGCAGGACGGGGTCTTGAGGATTTTCCAGGTCGCGCCGTTGTCGGCCGAGGCGCTGACATAGCCGTAGTCCCAATCCTTCTCCATCCGATACCAGGCCCGGTATTTAAGGGTTGCTTTCAGGACCTTGGTCAGATCGAACTCGCGCGTCAGCCGCGGGTTGCTCTGGTCGGCGCGATTGGAGTACCAATACGTCCCGTCCGCATCCGTCGTGGGGATGAGCGGCACGGTGTTGGATCCTTCAAAGTTGATCGTAAGGGGCGCATCACCGGTCAGCTCGAGATACTGCGTGCCGAATTGATTGACCTGTTCCGATTCCTCATACGGGTAGTCGGCGCGTTTTAGGCTGCCGTTCTGGGTCATTGGCGGCACGTCGATCGACTTATAGGAAAACCGCGTGCCGCCCTCGGCCTTTGTTTTGCCCAGGTAGTTGGCGGCCGCGAAGTCGGCAAAAAGCTCGGCGAAGGTATATGCCTTGCCGGTGTCAGGATTGACTAAGCCATTTTCGGCCAGAACCTTCATGAACGCTTGCGGGCTGCGCTCGCGCGTTTGGGCCAGTTTCTTGGTCAGGGCTTCCCCCGCCCGGTCGTAGAGGAACGACCAAAACAAGTAGCCCCCGCCGTAGTGCGCGCTGTTTTCGCCCGCGCTGCTCTCGGACCAGGTGTTGAGCTGAGTGTCCGGCTGACTCGCAAACGAGAAGACCGTTTCAATCTCCGGGTATCCATTCAAGCGCTCGGCGAACTGAGATGCCCCCTCTTCAAGCCACAGTGACGGGCCGGTTGTCGAGTTATGGCTGATCATGTGCTGAAACTCGTGCGCGAGGGTGCTCATGTAGGTGTCGCTGCCAGGGTTCGCGCCGTTGTATCCGGGCGCGGCGTGCACAACGAACATCTCCGCTTCGTTCGAGTCGCTGCGGACAGCCCGGGTAAACCCGTCGGGCGACGAAAAGTAGCCTCCGACCGTTTTGCCGATCCCGGCTGCGTGGACGATATACAGGCGGGGGTCGCAATCGACACCCGGGCTCGCCTCCGTTCCAAAGAAGGCCCGGGTGGTCGGGATGATCTTCTGGTCAAACGTGTCGGCTGCCTTGCGTAACTTCGCGTCGTCGATCTTTATCTGAGTCGAACCGGACTGCACCCACATGTAGACGTTGGGTGTCTTGTAACGCAGTTCAGCCTTGATGGAAAACTGGGTGTTGTCGTCCTGATTGCTCAGGGTGAAGGACCGCGTCGCGCCGACGTCATATCCCTTCGATACTGTTGGGCAGGCGCGGCCTGTCTGGGAGGCATCCACGCCCTTAAAACGAACCGCAATGGCGGGCAGATCTTCAGGCGGAAGCGGCGTGTTGACAGCGGCGTCGAGCGAGGCCTGGTCCCCAGCTTTGGTAAGCGGGGGCAGGGGGGTGCGGTCAAGGGCGCGCGGGGTCAGGGTCGGCGCCAAGGTTGCGCGCGGCGCGGTTGGGCGGGGGCCGATCGGGGTTGGAAAGCCCGGCTCGCCAGTCGGGTTGAACGAACCGGAGTCACTCTGCGACAGCAGATACGCCAGCGCGCCTCCGCCACCGACACAACTGAGGCACAAGCAGGCGACGAGCACACCGATCAGGATGAGTAGCCAAGTGTTCTGTTTCATGGGGCCTAAAGGCGAGATTATCGCTTATCCCCTTGCGACAGACTGAGAGCCGCCTTACGTTACCCAGGCGAACCCATCGTCGAGAGCGACATTGCCTGCTCAAGCGCACGCCGGGTCAGGCAATATCGCTCTCGAACACCATTCACAGCATTCGCAGCGCCAACCGCCGGCCCCGGGCGAAACGCCGCCCTTCGAACTGGTCGATCTTTCGGCCCGGGATGCTCAACACCCAGCGCGGTCCCGCGCCGCGCCGATGGGCCAACAAACCGCCAGGCGAGAGCAGCAGCGGCACGGCCAGACGCCGCCCCGGGTGTTCGCAGATCATCACGCACGGAGAGCCCAGGCTGATGGTCGCCCAGCCAGCGTCAGCGGAATCGCTCCCGTTCTCGCCGTCGCCGGGCTGGTATTCGACGACCTCGATCCGTAGCGGGGAAGATGACAGCATGCCGGATTCAGCGACCCGTGTCGCCAA
>JBDSIP010000629.1:0-3002 GCA_039917915.1 Thermoflexales bacterium | reverse complement strand
GCTGCCCCCTGCTGCGCAGGGGCAGCGCGTCTGGGAATGGATTCGGGAATCGAAGTAATGGCAATTGTGACACTCAAACCCACGCCGGTCGTCAAGGCCGGGGATTTCAACCGCGAGGCCGTGGAGGCGTTTTCGGCCGCCCAGAACGACCCGGCGGCGATGACCGCCCGGCGCCTCGAGGCTCTGCGCGTCTTTCGCGACACACCTCCACCCAATCGCTGGGATGAAAACTGGCGGCGGGTCGATCTGTCGGCGCTCAAACTCGACGCCTTGCTCACCGCGGTCAAACCCGGCGCGATCGGCGCGCGCAACGCCCTGAGCTCAGGGGTACTGCCCGAGGGCGTGGTCTTCGTCTCGATGGCCGACGCGATCGCCAAGCAAAGCGAACTCCTGGACGCGTACTTGATGAGCGAATGTGTCAAGCTCGGCGATGGCTTCTTCGCCGCGCTGCACGGCGTGTTTATGAACAGCGGCGCGATTCTGTATGTCCCGGCCGGGGTCACGATCGAAGAACCTGTCCGGGTGACGACGTTGCTCGACGGCGCGGCGCGCTCGACCTTCAACCACACCCTGATCGTCCTCGAGAAAGGCGCAAAGGCGACCTTCATCGAGGAGTTTCGCAGCGATGGCGCGCCGGGGAGCGAGCCGGCGCTGGTCAACAACGCGGTCGAGATCATCGTCAAAGACGGGGCCCAGCTCGACTACGTCAACGTTCAGGACTGGGGCCGCAACGTGTGGAACTTCACCACCGAACGGGCCCGCATCGGCGCGGACGCGACCTTGCACTGGGTGATGGGCGGAATCGGTGCGCGCTTCACCAAGAGCTTCATCGAAGCCGACATGCTGGGCGAGCGCAGCGTCGCCCTGCTCAGCGGGGTCTACTTTGCTGACAAACGCCAGCAGTTCCACTACGACACGCAGCAGAATCACATCGCCGGGCATTGCAAGAGCGACCTGCTCTACAAGTCGGCCCTGCGCGACGATGCGCGGACGGTCTGGCGCGGCAACATCCGGGTCTTCCCCGGCGCGCAAAAGACCGACAGCTACCAGGCCAACCGCAACCTGCAGCTCAGCAAGCGCTCGCGGGCGGATTCGATCCCGGGTCTGGAGATCGAGGCCGACGACGTGCGCTGCACCCATGGCGCGACCGTCGGGCAGATCGAGGACGAGCCCATTTTCTATCTGCGCAGCCGGGGCATCCCCGAGCAGGAAGCTCGCCGGCTGGTGGTCGAAGGATTCTTCGCCCCGGTGATCGAGCGCATCCCCCTGGCAGAAACGCGGGAACGCTTGATCGATGAGATTGGGTTGAAGATAGGCTGAACTTGTTTTCCCAAAAGCGACCTACCCCGGCTTCGCCGGGGTAGGTCGCTTTTGGGTATGTTTCAGCGGAGGATATCCACGGCATCCCGCAGCATCGCGCTGGCCGTGGGGATTGGATCGCGCTCCATCGTCGCCAGGGTCTGCCTGCCGGTGATGTCCGTCTCATAGACCACGCCCATCTCATCGCCACCCATGCGGGCCAGCGGATGCGCTTGGGGTAGCGCTGTCGGTTTCACGCTAAAGACAAAATCCTCGCCCTGGCGCTCGGCCAGACAGCGCAACACGATTCGTTCTCCGCGCGCCTGAGCGGACGTAAGATCGGTTGCGGTCAAGCCCAGAATTCCCTCAACCGCGACATCTTTCAGCGTCGTGGGCCGGCGCAGCACGGCGTTGGCGATGATGACCAGCTTGTTGGCGGCATCCCAACCCTCGACGTCGAGCGAGGGATCGGTCTCGGCCAGCCCGCGCCGCTGCATCTCGGCCAGGGCCTCGGCATACGGGACGCCCTGCTCCATCATGCGCAGAATGCCCTGGGATGTGCCATTGAGGATCGCCTCGACCCGCTGAATGCGGGCGCCGATCAGGTCGCGCCGACCAACGTTGATGGTTGGCAGCGAGCCGCCCACGCAGGCGCTGAAACGCAACTGCGGCCGGCCGGGCGCGCCATCGAGATCGCCCAACCCCGCCAAACGTGCGAACGCAAGCGCCAGAGGGCCCTTGTTGGCCAGGACGGCATGCCGGCCGCGCTCAAGCGCGGCCACCGTGATATCGAGTCCAGGTTGGGCGGTCTTGAGATTGACCGGAGTGGCCTCCATCAGAACGTCATAGTCCAGCTCGCGCGCAAGCACGAGGGCGACCACACCCGGCCGGCCCGAGCCGGCCAGCTCCCCCACGCTCCGCCCCGCGCGCTTCAGGGCCAGGAGCGCCTCCAAAGGCAACCCACCAGGAGCATCGGCGACGCCGGTTGAGTCGGCCACGCCCACGACGGTGAAGCCAATTTGATGGCGCTCACGCAGCACATCAGCCTGCGAAAGCAGGATCGTGACCAGGCTGCGGTTGACGTTGCCGAAGCCGGCGAGGAAGAGGCGATACGTTTTCATGATCCTCTCAATTTTCCGCCAAACGCAACTCGCCCACCACCCGACGGCTCGAAGATGATGTGGACGTTGTCGGCCGGGCGGTTCAGAGCCCGACCCGCGATCTCCGCCAGCCGGGCGGCCTCAGCGATCAACACAAGGATGTCCGGAAGCTGCATCCGCACAACATGCACGAAGGCTGGGAAATAGACCCCCTCCGGAGAGTCATTCTCGGCATATCCGCTGGCCGGAATTTCCCGCACGACCACCCAGGTGTCGCCGGGACCGGAACCATACAGCTGGCCGGCCTGGTCGGCCAGGACGCTGGCGGCGGAAACGGGGGCGCGCTCGCCTGGCCGCAGCACAAGGTCAACAAAAAGAATAGGCATGCGCCGATTGTGCCACCGAAAGTGTGCTACAACACAGGCACTTTCCATGTTCAATTCGCTGAGGCGCTCGCTGCTCGCGCAATTGCTCGGTCCATATCTTGCCTTCGTTGGATTGGCGCTCGGGGCGGGTGTACTGGTCAGCGCCCTGGTGCAACGCCAGTTGTGGGCCGACGCCGATGCGAACAACCTCGCCCTGGCCCGCTCGATCGGCCACGAA
>JBDSIP010000628.1:0-2752 GCA_039917915.1 Thermoflexales bacterium | reverse complement strand
TAGCGGCCGAGTTCGCCGCAAACACCTTCGCCATTCAGCCCGACGACGAGGACATCCACACCGCCGTCGAGCGCCGGCTCAAGGAGATCGCCGGGCCGGTGGCGGGCAAGCTGCACACCGGCCGCTCGCGGAATGATCAAATCGCCACGGACAACCGGCTGTTCTGCATGGAGGCCATCGACCGGATCGGGACCAGCACGCGAGCGCTGATGACGGCCCTACTGGGCCAGGCCGAGCAGCACATCAAGACCGTGATGCCGGGCTACACCCATCTGCAGCGCGCCCAGCCGGTGACATTTGGGCAGTGGTGTCTGGCCTACGTGTGGCAGTTCGCCCGCGACCTGGACCGGCTGGCCGACACCCGCCGCCGGACAGCGTCCATGCCGCTCGGTTCGGGGGCTCTGGCGGGCAATCCGTTTGCCATCGACCGGCTCGCCCTGGCCAAAGATCTCGGATTTGAGACGATCACCGAGAATAGCCTGGACGGGGTGAGCGACCGCGACCACGCGGTCGAGCTGGCCTTCTGCGGAGCAATGATCGGCATTCACCTGAGCCGGCTGGCCGAGGACCTGATCCTGTATTCGACGACGGAGTTCGGTTTCGTCAGCTTTGCCGACGCGTATTCGACCGGCTCGAGCCTGATGCCACAGAAGAAGAACGCCGACGCGATGGAGCTCACCCGGGGCAAGAGTGCGCGCCTGACCGGCAACCTGGTGACGCTGCTGACCCTGCTCAAAGGCCTTCCAATGAGCTACGACAAAGACATGCAGGAGGACAAGCTGCCCCTGTTCGATACGTTGGATACGCTCGAGCTCACGATGACGGTGGCGGGCGGGGCAATCGCGACCCTGACGGTCAATGCCGACAAGATGCGGGCCGCCCTCGACCCGGCCATGCTCTCGACCGATGTGGCCGAGTATCTGGTCCGGCGCGGGATGCCCTTCCGCGAGGCCCATCACATCGCCGGGCGGGCCGTGCGGCTGGCCGACGAGCGCAAGGTCAGCCTGCGCGAGCTGACGATGGACGACTGGGGCGGGCTGTCGGCCCAGTTTGGGGATGACATTCGGGCGGTCTTTGATTACAACCGTTCGGTGGCCTCGCGCGACGCGGCCGGGGGGACCTCGCCCCGGGCGATCCGCGAGCAGATTCGCAAGGCAAGGAGGGTGTTGGCGACTTGACTGGGCCCACGATTGCACCAGACACGTTTGAGGCGCACTGCCACTGCTCAGGCCGATTCAGATCAGGTACGTCGGAGCAAATCTGCGTAATCTGCGGATAGATCCCGCAATGAAGCGGCTGTCATGCTTGGAACCGCACGAGCTTTCAGAGGTATTTGTCCACAGATTACGCAGATTTGCGCCGACTCAACTGAATGGGGCTGAGCAATTTCGGCGCTCTCGTCAATACGTCTCACCAAAACACAAAGGGAATTCCTTCGGTGTTGGGACCTTCTCCGGCACGAGCTCGCCAAGTCGCCGGGCACCGAGCCAGACGCCATAAGAGGTGCCAGTGATCACGCCGCTAATCGTAAAGGGATAGGACCCACCACCCATGCAGTCTGCTGTGCAGGCTTGCGCGACAGGGAAGCGGACGGTCGTGTCGCGTAGCACAAATCGACCGGCGAAACGAAGGGCCGCCTCGGCGGGTTGCAGCGTCGCGCTGAAGCGAGTCTCGATCCGGGTTGTGCAGGTGGTTGAGAAGCATCCCTTCGGGCGAAAGGTTCCACGGAGTTCGGTCGCTGCCACGTCATCGCGCGAAAAGCAGAGAAATCCTGCGTCTTCGACCACTATTTCCGGCAGCGGCGGCGTGGGTGTGGGCGCGAGTGCGACGCAGCCTGCCAAGAACATGACCGTCAGGCCCAGGCCGGGGCCTGGAAGGCCCCGTCTGAAAGGACAAAGGCCTCCGGCCCGGACGGGCTACCTTCTTGGGCGGGCTTTGGTGGCCGGAGGCCTCTCTCCCGCGACCATTTCACCGGTCTGGATCGCACTGTCACCGTTTCGCCAACCTGCGGATTCGCCTACCCCACCACAATCGCGCGCACGGCGCCGCCAAGAGACAGGCGGGTGAGGATGACGGCCATCTCGCGCGGAGTCTCGGCGCAGCCCCGCTCGAGCCAGAGCTGCACAACGCCAAAACTTGCAGATAAGCCGTACGAGATCAGATATTCGGCCGGGGCCAGAAAGGTCAGCGGGCGCCCGCCCGACAGCACGCCAAACTTCAGATTCCGTTCGATGCTCTTGCGGATCTTGGTTTGCAGGGCGACGTTCCCTCGCAGCCCCAGAATGGCGTGCATCAGTGCGGCGTTGTCTTTGAGGTACTCAAACAGGGCCACGATCACCGGCAAGGGTTTGTCCACGTTGATCAGATCCTCGGGTTTGAGCACCTCGCCGGCGGCGATGATGCGCTCGATTTTGCCGATGACCTCGTCCTCGGTCTGTTCGAGCAGATCGAACTTGTCGCGGTAATGCAGGTAGAAGGTGGCCCGGTTGATATCCGCCCGGGCCGCGATGTCGTTGACCGTCACGGCATCAAAGCCGCGCTCGATGATCAGGCTGACCAGGGCATCCCGCATGCTCGCCTTGCTGCGCGCAACACGGCGATCGATGCCCGGGCTGGCGTCCATGCTTTTCATCCCGCTCTCCAACCGACAGTTTTGCCCTTTGTGTCGTTTATGCGTCACTAAGGCTGATGTTGCGTATTGCTCCCCGCCCGAAGCGTCATTATATTGTTTTGTTGAGAGTGGTATCCCCCG
>JBDSIP010000627.1:0-5570 GCA_039917915.1 Thermoflexales bacterium | reverse complement strand
CGCGGGGCTTGCGATCGCGCCACATGCTTTCAGCGGCGAAGCGCTATGGAACCTGAAGCTCAGCCAGCTTCGCCTTGGTGGCGACGCCGTTGCTCCAGCCACGCTCGGCGTAGTACTCGACCAGCATGTCGTCGAGCTCGCACACATGGCCTTCGGAGCCCTTCATGGTGGACGCTTCGGTGGTGAAGCGCTTGGGCAGATAGTCGCTGCCTTCGGCCAGACCGGCCTCGTTGTTGTAGAGGCGCTCCAGGTTGTAGATGCGCTCGCCGGTCTTGAGCACATCCGCAGCCGTGAATGGCACACCCACGACCGCGGCGTATTGCTGGGCATACTCGTCAGCGCCCATCGCAAACGCGCTGAACTTGCACAGGTCCATGCTGTCCGAGAACGCATGAATGTCCTGGAAAACCATCGTGAGTTTGCCTTTGCCCTTCCATTCCAGCGGATCGACCTTGAGCGAGCCATACGGCATGACACCCAGTTCGGCCGCCGGGGTATAGGCTCGCAGGTGGCAGGCGCCGCGGTTGCTCGTGGCGTAAGCGATGCCCATGCCCTTCATCCCGCGTGGATCGTAGGCCGGGATGCCCTGGCCCTTGACCGTCATCGCCAGCTCGGGGTGCCCGAAGTGCTTGGCCGTCGCATTTGCGCCGTCGGCCATGACCTTGCCCAGGTCCTGGCGCAGGGCGACTTTCTCGACCAACGCGACCATGCCCATGGTGTCGCCCCAGGCGAGCGTGCCATCCTTGCCGGTGTAGCCCTTCTCGCTGGCTTCCATGTAGATCGAGATGGGATGGCCGATTTCGATCGCATCCATGCCATAGTCGTTGCACAGGTCAATCAACTTGGCCACGGAATTGCCGTCATTGTTGCCGCAGTTCGCCCCAACGGACCAGGCCGGTTCATACTCCACGCTCTCCATGTGGAGGCCCTTCCACGGCCCCTCCTTGACTTCGACTTCCTTCTTGCAGGCAACCGGACAGGCATGGCAAGTGGGGTTGTCAACCAGAATATTGGCATTCACCCATTCGCCGCTGATCTTTTCGGCGTCTTCGCCAAACGAGGTCAGGGTGCTGTTCTTGGTCGGAAGGCCGCCCATGCTGCTGGTGATGTTCATCAGCACGTTGGTGCCATAGACCGACAAGCCGCCTTTGCGCGGGCTGGTGATGTTTTGCTCGGCCATGATGCCGGCCAACGCCCGGGTGTGGGCGACCTTCCAAGCATCACGGTCGGAGGCCTTGACCATCTTCTTCTCGGCCTTGACGACGATAGCCTTGAGCTGCTTGCTTCCGCCCACGCAGCCCGTGCCGCCGCGGCCGCTGGCGCGGTCGTTCTCGTTCATCCAGCAGGCGAACTTGACCAGGTTCTCGCCGGCCTGGCCGATCGTCATGACGGTGAGGTCCTTCTCGCCGTACTTGGCCTTGAAGTGCTTGACCGTGTCATGCACGCCCTTGCCCCATACTTCAGCGGCGTCGAGGATTTCAATCTTGCCGTCGTGAATGTATGCGTACACAGGCTTGGCGGCCTTGCCGCTGAAGACCAGGCCGTCAAAACCCGCCCAGCGCAACCGGGCGGCAGACCAGCCACCCTGATGGCTGTCGGTGATCGTTCCAGTCAGGGGCGACTTGGTGACGACCGCAAGGCGGCCGCTCATGTTGGCTTCGCTACCCGTAAGCGGTCCGTTCATGAAGCACAACAGGTTCTGCGGGCTCAACGCATCAACCTTTGGGCCGGCCTCGTAGCAGTAGCGCACACCCAATCCACGCGCGCCGATATATTTGCGGGCCCACGCTTCGGGAATGGGCTTGTACTCCACTTCGCCTGAAGTTAGATCAATGTGACCAACGTTATTTGCATATCCACCCAGGTTCATAATTTGCCTCCAATGAAATTGCAGGAAATCCGCGCCACGGACACCCGTGAACTGGATTTGTCAACCGTCCTCACTGATTCGTCTCTCTTATTTCTGGCTCGATCCACACCTCCACAACGATATGAAGTCACCCGTCGGGCATTAGCGCCCCGGCGGAAAGATGGATATCTCGTCGGCTGTCCCGAGCCGGGCCGAGAATCCGCCCACATACTCGAGATCGCGCCCATTGAGAAGCACCCGCCACCCGTAACGCGGCAGGTGGGTCGAGGTCATGTCTGCCCAGGCGCTGTTCTGGCGCTCATGAGACTGCCACCGCCGTTCGAGCGCCTCCGCGCGCGCGAGCGGAAAGTAGTTGAACAATTTGCGCAACACATCCCGAACCGGCGCGCCATCGTCGGTGCGCACGACGATCTCGCTGGTGTCAACCAGCGCCCGAAGCCGGCCAAAAAACGCGCATCGAATCGCTGCTGCGCCGCGCTTCATGTCCATCGCGAGCCGATATCCAAAAAGCATCTGATTCAGTTGGGCCGACAGATAGCGGCTCCAGGCGCTCATGGCCGGCCCGATGATGGCGCCGGGAAGTCCGGCGCGTGTCAATCGATCAGAAAAGGCGCCCAGCATCAGACCGATTGAGCCACTGACATACGCCTCGGGGGTATGAATGCGGCGCGGGCCGTCGGCGGCGTGGAACCTGCCTGCCCGAAACAACCCGAGCGCAAACTCGTCGCTCGTGTCGAGCGCCAGCGTGCGGCTGAGCCAGAGGGTAAAAAACCGGCGGCGCTCCTCGAGGTGGACCGGATCCACCGCGCTCTCCCAGCCCAGCACCGCGGCCGTCTCTGGCACATGGGCCAGGTAATCGTAGGTCTCGACCACCATCTCATGCGCTGATTTGAGCAGGGTCTCCACCGTCGGCAGCGCCGCGCGCTGCGCTTCGGGACTAAAGCCGACGAATCGCAGCATGCGCTGCCATTCCTCCTGCGGCTCAGGCGCGAGGTCGTCGATTTCGAGCAGTTCCGTCACGGGTTGGGTCATCATGGCCACACTGCCGATCTGCGTTTCCAGATTGAAGGATAGCACCGGAATCCAATTTGCGGAAGGCGGGGGCTGGCCACGCTGTCGGCTAGAATCACCTCTCGCATGACTCAGGAAGCGCCCCACGGCCCTGCGGCCGGAAACAGCATCCCCCTGCCCCGACGCGATCGTGCGCGGGCGACCCTCAGACGACTTCAGCGCATGACAGCCTTGGTGCTGGTTCTTCTGATCGCCGGGATGTTGCGTTTCTACAATATCAACTGGGATGAAGGACTGCACCTACATCCGGATGAACGGTATATTGCGTTTTTGGCGACCCTGATTCAGCCGGTCTGGACGGCCGAGGAGTACTTCGATTCAGGCAAGTCGACGCTCAATCCGTTCAATACGGATTGGGGCAGCCGCTACGTCTACGGCACCCTGCCGCTGTTTGGACCGCGCTACGTGGCGGAATTCCTCGATAACGGTTGCGGGCCCGACCCAAACCAGGTCATCCGCCGGTTCAACATGGCGGTATTTGGGGATGATCTGGCCACTTGCAGCAAGGGCACGATGGTTGGCTTCGATCGGATCAATCTGGTCGGCCGGGCGTGGTCGGCGGTCATGGATCTGCTCTCGATCGCGACCCTATATTTAATCGCAAAGCGGCTGTTCAATTGGCGGGTCGGCATCCTGGCGGCGTCGTTCAGCGCGCTAGCTGTGCTGCAAATCCAGCAGGCTCATTTTTTCACGGTCGATGCCACGGCCAACCTGTTCGTAAGCCTCTGCCTCCTTTTCTGCGTCAACATGGTCCTGGCGGCCCGGGGAACGCGAGAAGGCCCGCCCCGGCCACGGATTCCGCGGTTGGCGATCAACGGCCTGCTGGCGGGGGTGATGGCGGGCTGCGCAGTCGCGAGCAAGATCAGCGCCTGGCCGCTTGTGCCGATGATTCTGTTGGCCGCTGGCGTGCACCTGGCGCGAGACCGCCGGCCGGCCTGGCGCGGGTTCTATTCCGCGGCGCTGGCCGTCGTCATGGCCGGCCTGGGCGCTTTTGCCGCATTTCGGGTCGCTCAGCCCTACTCCTTTGTCGGCGCAAGTTCGGCGGAATTTCGGCTCACGTTGCAACGTTGCCTGGCCAGCTCGGCGGGAGATGACTTCATCGGGCGCGTATGCGAACTGGCGCTCAGCCTGCCGGAACCGGTGCGGGTCGTGATTGCGCCGTCGGCGCGCTGGCTGGAGAATCTTGCCCTTGCCAGCGTCTTTGTCAACGGCACCATCGATGTGCCTTTTGGGCATCAGTGGGCCAATCGTGCGCCCATCACGTTTCCCTTGGTGAACCTGGTCTTCTGGGGGCTTGGCATCGCGCTGGGCACCGCAGCGTTGATCGGGCTTGCATATGCGCTTCGGCGCATGCTCAAGGGCCGGCGGGTGTGGGCCTACGTATTGCCGGTGGTTTGGGTGACGCTGTATTTCCTGTATCAAGGCACGCAGTACACCAAGTCGATGCGTTATCTGCTGCCGATCTATCCCATGCTCTGCCTGTTGGCGGCGGTTGCGCTCGAACGCATCCCGCGCCTGGGCCGGGTCAATTTGCGCGCGCCGCTGACGGCCCTGACGGTTGGGCTAACCCTGGTCTGGTCGGCGAGCTTTATGTCGATCTACGGCGAGCCGATCACGCGGGCCAGCGCCTCGCGCTGGATCTATGAAAACATCCCGACGGCCGTGACAATGACCTGGCGAGAGGACGGCACGGAGCATCGCACGCAACTGCCGGTCCAGACACTTCGCAGCCGTTCTGGCCTGCCGCAAACGTTCTGGATCACCCCCGACGGCCTAAAGGAGCGCAGCCGGATCGTCCGGTCGGACGTTGCCGTGATCCTGAACAACGTTTCCGGTGATGCCCTGCTCTCGGTCCGGGTGATCGACAACGCCGGGGGAACGGGCATTTCCGGCCGCGAATCGCAGACTCAGGTCAGCGCGGATCGGCCACGCATCGGGCTGGGCGATCTGGAGTTCGAAAAAGGACATGAGTACTACGTCGAGCTGTATCAACTCGCCGGCTCGGGCATCACCGCGAACGCCAGCGTAATCGCCAACGAGCAGTGGGACGATCCGCTGCCTCAGGCTGTGGATGGCAAGTACGGATTCAGTTCGTACTACAACAAACTGACCTCGAGCAACGACGGCCAGATGCAGCCGTACAACGAGGATACCCCAGACACACCCGGCGCGCCAGGCAAGCTGTCGCAGATGTTGAAGTGGCTGGACGAGGCGGATGTCATCGTGTTGTCGAGCAACCGCATCTACGGCTCGGTGCCCAGGCTGCCCTGGCGCTTTCCGCTGACGACAGAGTATTACCGGGCCCTGCTTGGCGGCGAGCTGGGATTTGAACTCGCCGCCGATTTCCACTCGTTTCCGCGCCTCGGAAACCTGCTGTTCAATTCCCAGGAGATGCCGCAGCCCCTGGCCCGGGCGGCCGACACCGCGGGACCCGGCGGGACGTTCCTGCCCTACCCAACCGCGGAAGAAGCATTCTCGGTCTACGACCATCCGCGCGTGCTCATTTTCCGCAAGACGGCCCAATATTCGCGCCGTCTTGCGGATTCGATCCTGGGAAAATTTGACCTGACTCGAACCTATGTTCAGACGCCTCTCGGGGCCGTCAATACACCGCGCGGCATGCTCCTCG
>JBDSIP010000626.1:0-3463 GCA_039917915.1 Thermoflexales bacterium | reverse complement strand
GCGGTGCTGAGGACTTCCAGCAGGGCGTCCCCGCGCGCGTCGAACTTCTTAATGGCCCGTTCGACGAGCTTGAGGCGCGGGTCGGCAGCCAATTCAGTCTTCGCCTGCTGAGCGGACGCAGCGCCCGCGCGCGAGTGTATGAGCATATTTCAATACCGCCTTTCTCGGCGCCGCGCTTCGTGGCGCAAGTTTAGCTGGACGTTTGTCTAGCCGGGTGAATTGTGCCATACGCGGAGCGATTTATCCAAAGATTACGCAGATTTCCGCCGATTCCTATTCCTTGTCCGCTCGACGCCTATCCAAATCCGCGGAAATCTGCGTAATCTGCGGATTAACACATTCACCCCGGTAGAATCCCCGCCCGATGCAAACACACGAAGACACCATCAAGCTGATGCAAGCGATCCAGCACCGCCGCAGCATCCGCCTGGTCGACATCGCTCCCGACCCTATCGATCTCGCCCTGGTCCAACTCGTCTTCGAGGCTGCGCCATGGGTGCCCAACCACGGCCGCACCGAGCCCTGGCGCTTCGGCGTTTACACCGGCCAGGCGCGCCGGGGCCTGGGCGAGGCCTTCGCCGAAGCATATCGCCTGGGCACACCGCCCGAGGAATTCAAGCCCGAAGCTCAGGCTGCCCAGCGCGACCGGGTGTGGAACGCCCCGGTCTGGATCAGCGTCGGGATGACGCCGCCCAGCCCGTTGCGCTTCCCGGTCTGGGAGGAGATCATGTCGGTCGGCATGGCGGTCCAGAACATGCACGTCATCGCGGCTTCACTCGGGTTGGCCATGCGCTGGTCGAGCAGCAACGCCTCGCTGCACGCCCACACCGCGAAGTTTGTCGGCCTCACCCCGCCCTCCGAGCTGTACGGTTTCCTCTACCTCGGCAACCCCAAACCCGGCCTTGCATGGCCGGCCGGCACCCGCAGCCCGATCTCCGACAAAGTGACCTGGCACACCGCCTGACGGGGCGCATACAATCCCACTCGTGGAATTCGGATGGATCGTTGCGCTGGGGTTGGCTGCGTTGTGCGCTGGACTGGCCCGGCAACTGGCCCGCGCCCGGTCGGCGCGCGACGCGGCGGAGAACGCGGCTCGCCACGCCCGGGCGGCCGAGGCGGAGCGCATGCAGCAGGCGGACCTGGCCGAGACCATGCTGCGCGCGCTGACGTCCGCCTCGATCGATCCGATCTATCTTCTTGATGGCCAGGGCCGCATCGCGCTTACAAATCCGGCCGGCGAGCAGCTCTTCCCGGACAGCAAGCCGGGGGCGAGCCTGATCGTCGCGACGCGCTCGGCCGAGCTCGATGCGATCGCCACCGATGTGCTGCGGGACGAGTACGAGTTCACGACCGAAATCACCCTGAACGGCCGGCTGTTCCGGGTGCAGGCGGCCCAGGTGGCCTATCCGCAGCCGTCCGGCCCCGCGGTCCCGCTCTACGCGATGCTGATGCTGCGCGACGTCAGCGAGCTGCAGCGCCTGGGCCGGGCCCGGCGCGATTTCGTCGCCAACATCTCGCACGAGCTGCGCACACCGTTGCAGACGATGCGCCTGCTGCTCGACGGCGCGCGGGCCCGGCCGGAACACCTGGCGGAGCCCGCCGACCGGGCGGCCTGGATCGAGCGCTTTGATGGCCAGGTTGCCTCGCTCACCCAGTTAACGCAGGAACTCTATGACCTTTCTCAGATCGAGTCGGGCCTGTTGCCGATGATGCTGCGGCCCGAGCGCTTGCGCGAACTGGCGGATGAAGTCGTCGGAACGCTCGCGCCACTGGCTGAGCGCGCCGGGTTGCGCCTGGAGAATCTCATTCCTGACGATACCCAGGCCCTGGTCGACGCCGCCCAACTGAAGCGGGTCCTGTCAAACCTGATCCACAACGCGGTCAAGTTCACCGAACGCGGCGGCATCTCGGTGCTGGTCTCGGACGCCCGGCCAACCGGACCATCGCGCGAGGGCGAGTTCATCACCCTCGGCGTGCGCGATACCGGCGCGGGGATTTCGCGCGAGGAACAACCGCGCATCTTCGAGCGTTTCTACAAGGCCGATCGCGCCCGCGGCAAATCCGGCACAGGGCTCGGCCTGGCCATCGCCAGGCACATCATCGAACGCCACGGCGGACAGATCTGGGTCGAGAGCACCCTCGGCCGGGGCAGCACGTTCTGGATGAGGGTGCCCGCCGCTTGAGGCGTGCTATTTGCGAAAGGTATCCTTCGGCAATGAAGAAAGTTGTCTGCTTTGGGCTGGTGAACCCCGGCCAGGTGTTCGCCGTCGATGCGTATCCCGCCGCAAACACCGGCGCCTATGTCAGCGCCAAGTGGCCGTTCATTGGCGCAGACGGTGTCATGGTCGCCCGCACCCTGGCCCGCTGGGCGAGCGCGGAGGTTCATGTCATCGGCAATGCGCTGGGTGATGACGCGGCCGGGCGAGCGGTGATCGAGACGTTGAAGGGGGAAGGAATCCATCCCCACCTCTCGCTGCGGGCAGATCTGCGCACACCGGAGGAAGTCGACGTCGTTGACGCGGCCGGGCACCGCAGCTTTTTTGTCGAGCAGAACCCAATCTGGGACACGGCCGGCGAGGCCGATCTGTCGATGCTGACCGGCGCCGACCTGGTCTACGTCGACTGGTATGCCTATGCCGGGGCGGCCCGGGTCGTGACGGCGGCCCGAGCGGCCGGTGTGCCGGTGTATCTCAACTCCGACGCGGATCGCCGTCACTACGATCTCATCGCCAGCGCGACATGGGCCCAGGTCTCGCGCGACAACGCACGGTTCGTCAGGCTGGAGGCCTTACGGATGGCGTTTGCGCTTCGCGAATTGGGCCCGCAGGCGGTCTTCCTCACCCTGGGGAAACACGGCGCGCTGGTGGCCACAGAAGAGCGGGCGATCGAGTTGCCCGCGCGCAAGGTCACCGTCGTCGATCCGCAGGGCGCCGGCGCCGCATTTTCGGCCGGGGCGATCCACGCCTTGCTGCGGGACTGGTCGCTGGATCGGGCGCTGTCGTTTGCGATTCGCGCCGGCTCGCGCAAGGTCGCCCAGCGCGGGCTATTGGAGAGTCTGCCCAACGAGGCGTAGCTACACGTGCCCGTCTGAATCACGGACAACACGGAGGCTGCTGTTTTCACCGAAGGGTACGCGCTGACCACCTCGAGCCCATCCGTGTCATCTGAAGCGTCCGTGTCCTCGGTGATTCAGACGGAGCAACTACGCCCCGCTGATCGCGCTGCGCAGGCGGAGGGCCTTCTGGGCACGGAGTTGACGCGTTCCGAGATCCATCAGGCGCGACATATGACGAAGAACCACATCGGGCTCGCCCGCCTCTTTGGCCGCATCGACAAGGTATTTGAGCCCAGTCATTTCTTTCGCCAGGTTGTCCTCTCTCAGCGAAAGCGCCATGCGAATAATCTCTTCACGTTGGCGTGTCTCGAGATCTTCCTTCGGATCGATCTCCAGGGGCGGGACCTC
>JBDSIP010000625.1:0-4678 GCA_039917915.1 Thermoflexales bacterium | reverse complement strand
CGGCCGCATATGCGCTGGCCGGTAGGCGCTCTGAGCGCTTGCGGAATTCTCTCGTGAGATCGCCGCACGGTTGTGCGGCTGTAGTATTAGCCAAGAGGTGTCTCGCCCGGGCTGTTGATGGGACTGCGTCGGGAATACAGCCGCGACTGAATTCCCATCGCCCAACGATCCATGAATACGAGGGAGATTGTAGAGCAGTGAGTGGTGGCCGCCCTCTGCGTGGTTGCGACTTCCGTGGTGCTTTCGACTCTCGCAGCACGCTCCCGAGCACCGGTTTATGGCTAGGGATGAAGACGCGGCGAGAGAGTTCTGCGCGACTCACCACGATCAAGGTGTGCGGTGGTGCTCGGCCGCCAGCCCCTGCCCGCCCAGCGGCGTGGTCTCAAAGCGCTCGCCAAAGCCGGCGATGATCGGGCGGGCCTGGGTGATGGCGGCTCGCACAGCCGGCAGGCTGAGCGAGGCCTGATGCGCCGCCTGGCTCGCCCACACCTCGGTTACCCACAGCGCATCGGGGTTGGTCGGGTCACGAGCGACGATATAGCTCAAGCACCCCGGCAGGCCGGCGATCCCCTCCAGCAAGATCGCGGCAAGGGCGTCACGATTGCCCGGCGTGGCCAGCATTTTTCCGATCAGTCCGTACATGGCTCCCCCTGCCGCTACTTGACGGCGGCGCCCGCGATGATCCGCGTCTCCCGGTTGATGAACAGGTAATAGATGGCCAACAGGCCGCTGTAGACGACGACGATCGTGTAAACGATCAGGCTCGCTATTTGCTCCGGCCGAGCGGCTGAGAAGTGGCGGATAAAGGGCAGGATCAGCACGACATCATAGGCGAGAAAGCCCAGCAACTGGCCCGCTGCGTTGCCCCAGGTTGACCGGACGACGGCATAAGTGAAGTAGACCGACGCGCCAAGAAAGATCCAGCCATACACCACCGATGCCTCGACGCTGATATCCCAGGGCAGAACGCCGGGGATCTTCAGGATCAGTTGGCCGCCCACGATGATCAGGGCCGTGATGAAGACAAAATACGAATAGCGGACGAGGGCCGGGAGCGGGCGCCGGTCTGGGTCGGGCATCTTCCGGCCCGCAAGGTAGATGACGACATTGGCGATTGCGGAAGCGCTCACAAGCAGGGCCGACTGCAGCAGCCGTGAATTGGACGGCTCGGCCGCAAAGCCTTGAAACATGAAGACCGCAATGCCGATGAAGGCGATCAGCAGGTTACTGGCGCCGGGCGCGGCCGCGTACAGCTTGTCTGAGATCGCGATCCACAGGACTGGCGCGCCCACCGCGGCGGCGATCGACGACAGGAAATATAACGACAGCGGCGACAGCGTGGCGTAAGGCCCCGTCCAGGGCCAGATATCGGCCACGATCGGCCAGCGGAAAAAGAGCGCGATCGCGGCGAGGATCGATGCAATCCCCGCGGCGCCGACGCCGATCCGAATCAGTTTGTGTGTCATGTGGTTGTCTCCCTGAAGACCCGTGTTGAAGGCGCTGATTCTATCCAGTCGATTCGAGCGGCAAAGCGCCGCTAGACAAACCCCTCCGCCACAAGCCGGCTGCCCGCCGGGCTGATCTCATGCCGCCGGCCCGATCCCCAGACCACCCGGCTCCAGCTCTCGGAGATCAGCCGCGCGTCCGCGCCGGCGGTCTCGAGGCGATAGCTGAAACCGCCATACATCCCGGGCACTGGAAACCACATCTCCGGAGGGTCCAACTCGAGCAAGGGCTCCAGTTCGGGCAGTCTCAGCGCATGCTCTTTGACCAGGTCCCCAACACTGTTCTGGATGACGGCATGGAAATGGGCCTGGATCTTGAGAAGCGCGTCCAACGGCATGCGGTGCTTGATCTCCGGCGCCAATGCATTGATGAGGTGTTGGCGCCTCTTGCGCGCCGCGATATCCACCGGCCGTTCACCGCGCGCATTCCGAAGCGTGCGAAGGGCCCCCAGGTCGATCAGGCGCCTAATGACGTCAGCGGGGGCGCCGCCGTGGGCGGCCTGATGCAGGGGCGCGTAAAGCGACGTTCCACCGAGCCGGGTTGAGTTAACCCAATCCGGCTCCCGCGCAAGCAGGTCGAGGACGACCGCCCAGTCGTAGCGCTTTGCCGCATCGGCGAGCGCGCCTCGGCGCTGGACGGCCTCATCCGACAGAGATTCGGCGCGGGTGATCCCATCCCAGTTCACATCCATAGCGGATTTACTCGAAAACTTGCCCGTAGCGCTCGCGATGGGCGACCTCAGCCAGCGCTTTGCGCTTCTTTCGCCCAAGGCCGACGGACTTCGCCGGATAGCCGAAGGGCAGGATCGCCAGAATCACCAGCGACTCGGGAATCCCCAGCAGCGTCTTGACGTCGGCCAACCCCAAGAAGCCCACCCAATTCGAGCCGATGCCCTCCGACCAGGCCGTGAGGATCATCGATTGGATCGCCTGGCTGGCATCGGACTGCGCGAATCTCGAGTTCTCGATGGCCACCACGACCGCCAGCGGCGCCCCGCTGATGTAAGGACCGCTGCGGGCCAGCGCGCCCATTTGGCGCAGCGTCTCGCGATTCTCGACAACGATGAAATGCCAGGGCTGGAGATTCATGCTGCTGCCGGTCAGGCGCCCGGCCTCGACGATCCGACGAATGGCCTCCGGCGGAACAGGCTTGTCTGCAAAGTTGCGAACGGCGAGCACAGTGCTTACAGCTTCGAATACGTCCATGTTTGTTCTCCTGATGCGTCACGTGCGCATGCGTCATTGTTGCTCGAGCCTTCGCTTTTTAACGGAATACGAGAAGAAGGGGAGCTGATGAATTGCGGCTGACATCTCAGCGCCAGGTCCTCCGGATCGCCACGTGCCGTCGCCCGGGGTGCCGCGACGCAAATCATCGAGTAAGGGCATCAGGAAGGCGCGGAGCAGACGCGTGAATTCGTTCGCCGGCGCGTCTGGAAACTCGAGCCCGGCGCGCCGCGCGAAAGCGCGAACCTGCGCCGGCCGGGACGGATTCTCCCAATAGGCCGGTGTAAGCCCGATCGGATCATCCTGCGGTATGGGTGTGCGCCTCCGCACGAAGGTGCGGCGTATCGCCTCCACCAGCGTCGCCCGATCGAAATCCAGTCGACTGGCAAGATGGTGCAGGTCGAAGAAGTCCTTGATACGGCTATTCCGGTCGCCAAGAACGACCATGGCCTCGAATTTCTCCGCGACAACAGTTGAAGGCGTATAGGCCAACACCTCTGGGGCAGGAAAATCAAGCAGAGCCGGATATTGGCACAGTTTGGGCTGTGGCCACACCGCGTCGCCAAGTCCAATATCGATCTGCAATAGCAGCCGCGCTTTGCCGCATCGAGCAGACACCGTTGCCCGCGCTCCGCCATACTCATCCTCCGCACGGATGGATTCGATACGAACACTATCGGCGTCAAAAGTGACCGCGTCTTGTGGCGCTAGCGTGGCGATCACGGTGCGGATGTCGTTGCGGATCGCGTCGAATGTTCCATCCCCACGGCGCAACAAATCCAGGTCGCGCGTTGCCCGGTAGGGACGGTCCGACCATACGCGTAATAGCATGGCGCCCTTCAAAACAAAGCGGTCGCGCGCATCCGAGACGCCGAGTCGGTATAGGAATCGCTCAAGGCAATAGCGAGTGAGGAGAGTTTGGACATCGTCGCCCGTTTCCCTTGCCCGCTTGAGGAGTCGCGCGCCGACCGATGCGCCGAGGTTGCCCCTGGATGTCATGTGATCGCGTCCAGATACGGTTGCATGACGCGCGTGACCCGACAGATCCGGGCATAACGGGTCAGTTCTGTCGCCCCGCCGCGGTGCAGACGGGTAAAGTCGCGCAGTGCCTCGACTGCCACGTCGATGCCAATTTTGTTTCGATACTTGAAGCAATCCGCGACGGTCTTGGCCGGGGAATACACTCGCATCGCCACACCCTCCACAAGGCGCGTCTCGATGCCTTCGGTCAACGCCAGTCCCGAGAAACGGGCCACCCTCAGGCGCGGGTATTCGAGGCTTGGCCGGCGGGCCTTCTCGGGCAAAGCAAGCCAGACCTCGGCCGGCGATTGGGTAGTCAGCACATGAAGTCGGAGCGCCGTAAGCAGGCAGAACACGCCGTTTGGCACGCGCGCGGCAACCTGGGCGAGGGTGTGCTCGGCCGTCAGCGCGTGGCCGGGCACCGCATAAAGCCCGCGCGCCGGGCGCGTCACCAGCCCGCGCCTCATCAACGAGGCAAGCGTGGCTCGCGAGATTCCGCGGCCTTCAAGATCGCGCGCCCTGGCAAGTCCGATCTGCGTGATGAGCCGAAGCGCGGCGCGTGGGCTGGCCTTTTCTGTCGCCATGGGATAACTGAAACGTCGGGGATTATACACACTCCCCGACGTTTTGATCTTCTGGCGGTTGGAATGCGAATCACTTCACAAACTTCGCCGCTCGCTTCTCGCGAAACGCCGTCGTGCCCTCGGTGAAGTCATCGGTCTCGGCGGCCATCTGCTGCAGATGGGCTTCGTAGTCGATCATCTCCATCAGCCCGGATTCCATCGCCCGGTTCATCGCCCGCTTGGTCAGGGCCAGGGTCGTATTCGGACGTTGGGCAAGGCGCAGCGCCCAGGCCCGCGCCTCGGCCGGCAGGCTGTCGTGGGCGACCACTTTGTTCGTCAGACCCAGGGCAAGGCAAACGTCGGCCG
>JBDSIP010000624.1:0-3710 GCA_039917915.1 Thermoflexales bacterium | reverse complement strand
CACTCCCGCCCCCCTGGATGAACAGAGGGGCCATCATGTCCTGTCGTCGCCGCCAAGCCGCCGGCTACATCAAACTACCGAGGCTCAGGTGGGGGATTTTGAAGTGGCCACAGGTGGGTGTCAGCGGCGTTCTGAAAGTCCACTGAATTTGGCGGTTTGAAAGTCGTGTCTTTTCTTCGTCGATTTTCTTCGACGGTTTTTAGCTGAAGGTTTTTCTGGGTCTTCTTCCTCGGTCTTCAGTGTTCTTCGTTTTTCGCTTCGCCTTCTCCCCAACGTCGTTCGTATTGCGCCTCGCCGCGAGTCGTTGCGTCGCATGATCCGCCGCAAGGAGGGTGAGCCATGGCGCGCCCGGAACGGCACAACTGTCTGTTTTGCGGGGAGATATTCCGCCCCGATCGGCGCAACGCGGGACACCAGAAATACTGTTCCGCGGCGAACTGCCGGAAGGCGAGCAAAGCAGCCAGCCGGCGCGCCTGGCGGGCCAAGCCGGAGAACCGGGACTACTTTCGCGGACCCGAGAATGTGGCGCGGGTGCGGTCATGGCGAGCGGCCCACCCGGGGTACTGGCGCCGACCGGGAGGTCAACGCGCGAGGCGGCCGGATACGCCGCTACCGTTACAAGATGTCTGCCTGCCGCAGGTGGTTGAAATGGCGGCGGATTCGGCAGACGATCCGCAACCTGCGTTACAAGATCTCTGGCGCGACCAACCCGCTGTTCTGATTGGCTTTATCGCTCAATTTACGGGCAGTGCGTTACAAGATGACATCGCCAGAAGCACCCGGCGGCTGATAGAACTGGGGCGCGACATCTTGGCCGGGAGGCGTGGTGATGACCATCAAACGGGTGCTCTGTCCTGAGCGGGTCCGGCAGATCCCGGCCCAGTTCAGCTGGGTGGACCACCGCCTGGTCCGGGCGCGGCACATCGAGCGCTGTGATCCCCCGGCGGCGGCGCTGTACCTGTTTCTGGTGACGGTCGCCGACGCCCAAGGGCTGAGCTACTACGCCGATGCCACCCTCGGGCGCTGCCTGTCGCTGAGCGCCGCGCGCCTGAGCCAGGCGCGCGCTGACTTGGTTCGCGTGGGCCTGGTTGCCTATCAGCGTCCGCTCTATCAGGTCCTGGCCCTGGATTCGCCGCAGCGTGCCGCAGCGCGTGAACTCAGTGCGGACGAGATCGGCGCCAGGATCGGCGCGTTGCGCGCGGCGTTGGGATCGGCCCGGTGATCGATTACGAGACCTACTGCAAGATCAAGGATGGCCATGACCGGCAGCACCTGACCATCGCCCAGATCGCCCGCGCCCTCGGCCTGCATGCCGACACGGTGGCGAAGTGGGTGCAATGCGCGCAGTACCGTGCCCGGCAGCCGGCGCCGCGAAGCAGCCGGCTGGACCCCTTCAAGGCCCGCATCGTTCGCCTGCTGGAGAGTCATCCCTACAGCGCGCAGCAGATCTACCAGCGCCTGCGCGAGGAAGGCTTCGCCGGTGGCTTCACCATCGTCAAGGACTATGTGCGCAAGGTCCGTCCGCGGCGCCGGGAAGCCTTCCTCAAGCTCGTCTTTACGGCCGGGGAATGCGCCCAACTCGACTGGGGGGAATTCGGCTCGATCGGCGTCGGTTCGACCCGCCGGCGGCTCTCCTTCTTCGTCATGGTGCTGTGCTATAGCCGGCTGCTGTACGTCGAATTCACGGTCGCGCAAACCATGGAGCATTTCCTCGCCGCGCACGAGCACGCGTTCGCCGCCTTCGGGGGCTGTCCGACCCGCTTGATGATCGACAATTTGAAGTCGGCCGTGCTCGCCCGTGTGGTCGGTGAAGCGCCGGTGTTCAATCCGCGCTATCTGGATTTCGCCCGCCATTGGGGCTTTGACATCTCGCCTTGCAATGTCAACAAGGGGAACGAGAAAGGGCGCGTCGAAAATGGCGTGGGTTACGTAAAGAAGAATTTCCTGAACGGCCTGGATTGCCTCGACTTCAGCGCGGTGAACCCGGCCGCCCAAGTCTGGCTGGCGACCATCGCCAATGTGCGCATCCATGGCGAGACGCATCAGCGGCCGGTGGATTTATTCAAGGACGAGCAGCCGCTTCTGCGCCCGCTCAATCCGCTGCCCTACGACATCGGTCGCATCCAAAGCCAGCGCGCCTCCAAGCAGTTCCGGGTCGCGCTCGACACCAACCACTATTCGGTGCCGGCCGAGTTTGCCAGTCAGCGCGTGACGCTGAAGGCTTACCCGGATCGGGTGTGCATTTACCACCAGGACAAGCTCATCGCCCGTCACGTCCGCAGTTACGATCGGCGCCTGGATATCGAGGACCCCGATCATCCGAAGGCGCTGCTGGCACAGCGGCGCAACGCCCGTGAGCAGCGCTTGCTGATGCAGTTCCTGAGCCTGTCGCGGCAGGCTCAGGTCTATGTCGAGGGCCTCGAGCAACGCCGCGTCAACCCGCGCCATCACCTGCGCAAGATCGTCGCCTTGAGCGAAATCTACGGCGTCGATGCGGTCGACCGGGCGATCCACGACGGCATCGCCTTCGCCGCCTACAGCTGCGAGTACATCGCCAATATCCTGGAGATGCGGGCCCGCCAAACACCCGCGCCCGGGGCGCTCCATCTCACCCGCCGCCAGGATCTCCTGGAACTCGAGATCGCCGCCCCCGATCTCTCACCCTACGAGGGACATGGCAATGACCACTGACCGACGCATCCCTTCCGGCAACCCAGCGGCAACCGATCCTCTCCGCGCCCAGTTGGCGAGCCTCAAACTGGCGCATCTGCTCGAACACTTTGAAGCCTTGGCCCAACAAGCGGCCGCCGAGCAGTGGTCGCATGTCGAATATCTGGCGCGACTGATCGAAGGCGAGGCCCACCAACGCGAAGACCGCAGCATCCAGCGCCGGGTCGCGCGCGCCCGATTCCCCGTGCTCAAAACCCTCGATCAGTTCGACTGGAGCTGGCCGAAGAAGATCAACCGACCCCAGATCCAGAATCTCTTCCGCCTGCGCTTCATCGAGGACCAGGCCAACGTGATCTTCATCTCCAACGTCGGCCTCGGCAAAAGCCATCTCAGCATCGCCCTCGGCTACACCGCCTGCCTGCAGGGCTACCCGGTGCTCTTCACCACCGCGGTCGATATCATCAACTCCCTCTCCGCGGCGCAGGCGCATGGCAACCTCAAGCGCGAACTGCGCAAGTATCTCCAGCCGCGATTGCTCATCGTCGACGAGCTCGGCTATCTCCCCATCGACAAGCATGGCGCCGATCTGCTCTTCCAGGTCATCAGCGGACGGTACGAGCGCGGCGCCATCATCCTGACCTCAAACCGTGCCTACAAGCACTGGCCGGAAATCTTCAACAACGACAGCACCCTCACCTCGGCCCTCCTGGATCGCCTGCTCCACCACGCCGAAACCGTCCTCATCGAGGGCAAGAGCTACCGCATGAAAGACCAACTCGAGACGTGATTTGCAACGCCTCGCGGTCGACCTTCGATCACGAATTTCAAACCGCCAAATTCAACCGAATTTCACGCCGCCGCGCACATGCTCAAGCGACCGCAGAACCTGACCGACCCGCAGCGCATCAAGTTACGCGAGGTCCTGCGCTACAACCTCAAGAGCGTTCGCGCTTACCTGTTCAAGGAATACTTCCAGCATTTATGGGATTACGAATCGCCCATCTGGGCGGGCAAGTTCCTCGACCAGTGGTGCGCTGAAG
>JBDSIP010000623.1:0-6389 GCA_039917915.1 Thermoflexales bacterium | reverse complement strand
AAGCGGAGCCTGTCCGACGAGGTCGTGGTGCGCCTGCGCGACGCCATCGTCAATGCCAAGATCGCGCCGGGTGAGCGTTTGCGCGAAGAGATCCTTGCCTCGTCGATGGGCGTCAGTCGCGGTCCCGTGCGGGAGGCGATCCAGCGCCTCGAGCGTGAAGGGCTGGTCATCATCCACCCCAACCGGGGCGCCACCGTCGCCCGCCTGTCGCGCGAGGATCTGGACGAGGTTTACAGCCTGCGCCGCTCACTCGAGCGCCTGGCCATGCGCGAGGCCATCCGCAAGGCCGACGTAGACCACCTCGGCCAGATGTCGGCGCTGGTGGACGAGATGGTCGCCAGCAGCGCGATCAGCATCACGCCCCAACTGGCCGCCGACCTCGATATTCGCTTTCACGAGGCTCTAGTCGAGTCGACCGGACATAAGCGCCTGATTCGCACCTGGATGGACCTGCGCCCGCAGATTCACCTGTTCCTGCTCTCTCGAACCGTGGCCAACCCCGATTTTCGCGAGTACCTGGTCCGCAGCCACACTGACATCCTGAACAGCATCAAGGAGCGGGACGAGGCGCGCGCTGTGACAATCATCGATGATCATCTCAAGGGCGCCTACGTCCGGGTGATGAACATCTATCCTCCCAAATGAAACTGACTTCCAATACTGCCCTTGTGACCGGCGCCAGCAAAGGCATGGGCCGGGCCATCGCGCTCGCCCTCGCCGCCGAGGGCGCCGATCTCGTGGTCACCGCCCGGGTCGCTGACGAACTCGAGTCGCTGCGCGCCGAGATCAGCGCGATGGGCAGGCGTTGCGTCGTCGCCATCGCCGATCTGGCCGAAGACGGCGCGCCCGATGCGATCTGGCGCGCGGCCACGTCGGCTTTTGACAAGATCGACATCCTGGTCAATAACGCCGGGATCGGGAGCAGCGCCGATCCGCGCCCGGTTGTCGACTTCAACGACGATTTCTGGGCGCTTACGCTCAAAGTGAACCTCACCGTCCCCTATTTGTTCTGCAAACGCGCCCTGCCGGGGATGCTGGCCCGGCGCTATGGCCGGATCATCAACATCGCCTCCATCGCCAGCAAGACCGGCTCATTTCACGGCTCAGCCTACGCTTCCAGCAAGCACGGCCTGCTCGGGCTCACCCGTTCGCTCGCCCTCGAGGTCGTCAAGGACGGGATCACCGTCAACGCGATCTGCCCGGGCACGGTCCGCTCCGTGATGAACAACAAACGTTTGGCCTATGACGCCAAACGCCTGGGCAAGACCTTCGAGGAGATCGAGAAAAGCATCGTCCCGATCGGGCGCAGGATTGAGCCTGAGGAGATTGCCGAGTTCGCCGTCTATCTGGCCAGCCCGACCGCCGCCGCGACGACCGGCCAGGCGTTCGTCATCGATGGCGGGGCGATGATGTCGTAGTCCCGCGCCGGGGATAAATCCGAACGCAACATGCCCCGCCCGGGCGTACGCCGGGGCGGGGCATGTTGCGTTCGGCGATACGTTCGGATACCGCGCGAGGGCTACAATCTCTCCATCATGATCCCCCTTTCCGACACGCTTCGGGCGGCCGAGGAGATCGCCCGCGGCGCAGGCGCGATCCTGCGCGAAGGCGCCCGGCTCGCCGACTTCAGCGTCGATTTCAAATCCAGCGCCATCGACCCCGTGACCGAATATGACCGCCGCAGCGAGGCTTACATCGTGGGCGAACTGCGCAGTCGGTTCCCGCAAGACAGCATCGTCGGGGAGGAGGGCGGCACGTACGCCCGTCACAACCAGACCGACAGCGGGCGGCGTTGGTATGTCGATCCGCTCGACGGGACGGTGAACTTCTCGCATGGCCTGCCGATCTTCTCGGTATCGATCGGGATGGAGGAAGCGGGCGGCCTGTCCCTCGGGGTCGTCTACAACCCGATGACCGACGAGCTGTTCGCCGCCGCCCGCGGGCAGGGCGCAACCCTCAACGGCCGTCCGATCCGGCCATCCCGAGCCACCGAACTCCAACGCTCATTGCTCATCACTGGATTTCCGTATGACCGGCACACCAGCGCGGTCAACAATTTTGACAACTTCGTCGCGTTCAAGCGGCGGGCCCAGGCCGTGCGGCGGCTGGGCTCGGCCGCCCTCGACCTGTGCTACGTGGCCTGCGGGCGGGCCGACGGGTATTGGGAGCTGAAACTGGGCAATCACGACATGGCGGCCGGGATCGTGGTCGTGCGCGAGGCCGGCGGAATCGTCACCGACTTCATCGGCGGCGGCGCGCTGTTCGCCCGCCGCGAGGCCGTCGCCAGCAACGGCCTGATTCAGGCCGCGATGCTCGAGGTGCTGGCCGATGCTTCGCGCACGATGACGCCGCCGCCGATCACCTCGTCGCCGGAGTAGACCACCAGCCCCTGGCCGGGTGTGGCGTCGCGCTGAGGCTCGTCGAAATCAAAACGCGCCCCGCCCCCGGACAGCGGGCGCAGCCAACCCGCGGCCTCTTTAGCCTTGTAGCGGATCCGGGCGCTGGCGCGCACGTCCGACGCGGGCGCCGCGTCGGCGCAGTAATGCATCGCGCCCACTCGCACCGAGGAGGCGCCCAGTTCGCGCAGCGGCCCGGCCACGACCGCATTCCGGGCCGCGTCGAGACGGAGCACATACCAGGGCTCGGCGCTGGACGAGGTCGCGTGGACCTGCAGGCCCTTGCGCTGCCCGACCGTGTAGTAGGGCAGTCCCTCGTGCTGGCCGATGACCTCGCCGCGGCTGGTCACAATCGGCCCGGGTGTGGCGATATCGGGCGCATTGCGCTTGAGAAAACCCCGGTAATCGCCCTGGGTGAGAAAGCACAGGTCCTGGCTCTCCGGCCGCTCGGCGGTGGGCAGGCCGAACTCACGGGCCAACGCTCTCACCTCATCCTTGACATAGCCGCCGCAGGGAAACATCGCCCGGGCCAGATCGCGCTGGCCGAGCACGTGCAGGACATAGCTCTGGTCCTTTTTGGGGTCGTGGCCCTTGAGGAGTTTGTAGCGGCGGGGGCTCTCAGTTGCGGGTCCGCTGACAGAATCCTGCGGTCCGCGGTCCGCGGTCTGCGGTCCCTCGACCCGCGCATAGTGCCCCGTCGCCAGGTATTCCGCGCCGAGGGCAAGCGCGCGTTGCATGAGGAAGCCAAAGCGAATCGAGCGATTGCAGTTGAAACAGGGATTGGGCGTGGTGGCGTCGGCGTAACCGTTGATCCACGGCTCGACCACCCGCTGCTTGAATACCGCCTCAGCATGAATATCGTAGAACGGGATGCCGAGCTGGCGGGCGATGGCTCGAGCATCAACGACGGCCTCGGGCGCGCAACACCGATTCGTGTTGGGCTGGCCGTGGGCGTCATTGCCGTCCTCTGCCCACAGCCGGAGCATGATCCCGATGACGTCATAGCCCTGGCGCACCAGCAGCGCCGCGGCCACCGAGCTGTCCACCCCGCCGCTCATCGCGACGACGACCCGGGTCTTGCCCATCCTGGCGGCCTAAGCCGTCGCCCTCAGCTCGAAGTCAACCGAAGCACGCACCCGCGCGACACAGGCCGGCAGGATGTCGAGCAGCGTGTCGATCTCGGCCGCGGTGGTGCCATGGCCGAGGGTGATCCGCAATCCACCCAGCGCCCACTCGGTCGGGATCCCCATCGCCAGCAGCACCGGCGAAGGCTCCGGGCTGCCGCTCGTGCAGGCCGACCCGGTGCTCACGGCGATGCCCTCGATGTCGAGGGCCATGAGCAGGACCTCGCCATCGACGCCCTTGAAGGCGAAACTGGTGTGATGGGGCAGGCGGCGGGTTGGATGCCCTGTCAGCATCGCATCCGGCACGCGGGCGAGGACGCCGGCAATGAGCCTGTCGCGCAATGCAGACAGGCGGGGCGCCTCGGTTTCGCGGCGCTTGGTGACCAGCTTGAGCGCGACCGCAGTCGCGACCGCCCCGGCGACGTTGACGGTCCCCGCCCGCCGGTCGCGCTCATGCCCGCCGCCGGTCGCGGTGCTGATATACGGCACGCCATCGCGCAGATACAGCACGCCAACGCCCTTGGGCCCATAGAACTTGTGCGAAGAGAGCGACATCAGGTCGATGTTGAGGGCATTAACGTCGATGGGCAAATAGGCTGGACACTGAACCGCATCGGTGTGGAAAAACACCCCGCGCGCGCGGCACAGCGCGCCAATCTCCTGGATCGACTGGAGGGTGCCGACCTCGTTGTTGGCCATCATGACGCTGACCAGGCCGATCTCGTTGGGGCGCGCGTCGAGGATGCGCCGCAGGTCGGCCGGGTCGACCCAGCCGTGCGCGTCCACCGGCAAGAGGGCGGACTCGAAGCCAAATAGCTGCTGGAGCTGATGGGCGGTGGCCTCGATGGCGTGATGCTCGGTTGCGGCGCTGAGAATCGTTTGGCGCGGGCTGCCCGTCTGGCGCAGGGCCAGCATCACCCCGCGCAGGGCGAGGTTGTCGCTCTCGGTCCCGCACCCGGTGAAGACGATTTCGCTGGCCCGCGCGCCGATGGCGCAGCCGACCGTGTAGTGGGCCTCGTCCAGCGCCGCGGCCGCATCCCGTCCGAAGCTATGCAACGACGAGGCGTTGCCATACAGGTCGGTGAGATAGGGCAGCATCGCCTCCCGGGCCTCGGGGGCGATGGGGGTGGTGGCCGAGTGGTCGAGATAGATGGGCATGGAGTTGGTATTATTGCTTATTCGATCAGGCCCGATTCATTTTGTGAGAGTACTATTTGCCGAAATCGCTATCCCCGGCTGCGCCGGGGATAGCGATTTCGGAGTGACCCGGGCGAGTGCTCGCTGACTAGAATGTCCCCATCGTGAGTCCGTCCCCGTCCATCCCGCATTCCGCCGCCATCATCCTGGCCGCGGGCGCATCCTCGCGCTACGGCGCCAACAAACTGCTCGAGCCCTTCGGCGACGGCAGCGTGCTGGGCACGGTGGTGGCGGCGGCCCTGGCGTCTGAAGCCCGTCCGGTTGTGGTGGTCACCGGGCACGCGCGCGAGGCGGTGGAGGCGGCGCTACCGCGCGATCGGGAGTTGTCGGTCGCCCATAACGCTGGGCACGCCCAGGGCGAGATGGCCTCGTCGATCAAGGTTGGGCTGGCCTGGTTGGGCGAGCACGCGCCGGAGACACAGGGCGCCCTGATCATCCTGGGCGATTTGCCACTCCTGACACCAGCCATGTTGAATGTCGTGCTGGCCAGAGCCGCCCAGGGCAGCGCGCTCATTGTCGCGCCGCGCTACAACGGCCAGCGCGGGCATCCGGTCTGGCTGGCCCGCGAAGTGTGGGAAGAGGCGATGGCGCTCAAGCCCGGCGCCCAACTGCGCGAACTGCTACGCACACGTCCGGATGATGTCTTGCTCTTCGACGTCGATGACCCGGCGATTCTGATGGATGTGGACACGCCGGAGCAGATGCGCGAAGCGAAAAACGCGCGATGATTTGATCGGGAGCGCTGTCCCCCGGCGAAGCCGAGGGACAGCGCTCCCGATCATAGGCTTTGAGATTGGCTCTTGGCGAGTGCTTCTTCCAACAGCGGCGCGATATGTTGGCTAAAGATGTTCTCCCACGCATAGCCGCGCCGGGCCTGAACCGCCCAACGGTACCGCGCGCTCGCGCCTAATCCCTTCGCGATCAACCCCGCCACGTGAGCGGGGTCTGCATCCGGATCGAAATACGACAGCGCATCACCGCCCAACTCGCGCAGCACCGCGATGTCCGAGCAAAACACCGGCATGTGGGCGAAACCCGCCTCGATGAGGGGAATGCCAAAACCCTCTTCGCGGCTCGGCAGAATCAGCGCATCCGCGAGGCGGTAGAAATCTGCGATGACGGCATCGGGCAGAAACTCTTGCGTGATTTCGGCGAGGAAGTGCGCTTTGCCGCGCAGATTCAGTTCGTCCCGCAGGTCAAGCAAATGCCGTTTGTAGGCAGCGTTGTCCGGATTATGCGGACCCTCTGGCCCGGTAATCAGCATCTGGGCATCGGGGAAATCCGGCGTCAGTTCGGCCAGCGCCCGCAGCGCAAGCGCGATGTTCTTGCGCGGCGTGAGGCGCACGGGCAACAGCAGTAGAGGCGCCGCGTTGAGCAGCGGCAGTTCCTTCAGAAACGCCCGAGTGCGCGGCTCGAGTTTGAGAAACGCGCCCACATCCACGCCGTTGGGAATGATCCAAATCGCGGCGGGATCAATCCGCATCAGCTCCGCAAGCTCGTCCCTTCGAAAGGCCGATACCGCAACGTGCAGGGCGTTGTCCCACGGAGTTCGGAGGAGGTCCCACGGATAGCCAGCGTGCAATTCAGCCCGATAACGCGATGTCATCCAGGCCAGGTCGTGATGCCACAGGATACGCGCGGGCCGGCGCAGGCCATGCAATGCGGCCGTGAG
>JBDSIP010000622.1:0-5818 GCA_039917915.1 Thermoflexales bacterium | reverse complement strand
CGCTGTTGATCTTTGACGAAGTCATGACCGGCTTCCGAGTCCATCCCGGCGGCGCGCAGGCGTTGTATGGCGTCACCCCCGACCTGACGGCGTTGGGAAAAGTCATCGGCGGCGGGCTGCCGGTCGGCGCGTATGGAGGCCGGCGCGCTATCATGCAGATCGTGGCGCCTTCCGGGCCGATGTATCAGGCTGGCACGCTCTCTGGCAACCCATTGGCAATGGTCGCAGGGATCGAGACCTTATGCGAGCTATTGAAACCCGGCGTGTGGGATGCCATCCACGCCCGGGCGACCCGGCTGGGTGAAGGCATACGCGAAACTGCGCGCCAGGCCGGCATACGGGTCGCGGTTCAACAGGTCGGAACAATGTTCACGACATTCTTCACGGATCAGCCCGTCATGAACTGGAGCGCTGCAAAGGCCGCCGACACCCGGCGTTACGCCGCTTTTTTCCAGTCCATGCTGGAGTGTGGGGTATACCTTGCGCCGTCGCAGTTTGAAGCCGGGTTTATGTCATCGGCACATGGCGATGAAGTGATCGAACACACGCTGTTCTGCGCGAAACGGGCATTCCAAGCCTTGGCTCTGTAATATATCAAGTGCGATGTTGCATACGCGCCTTTATCAGTGAACACCCAAATATAGCGCGCCTTTGCGATGATCGGTCACAAAGACACCTGGCGTAGATCTTGTTAGCGCCAATCGTGCGGTTGAACAACAAGCGGGCGAATCAACGCTCCGAAGTCAAGCGCTCCGGCAAGAAGCCGACGTACACCGCGTCCAGTGAAGCTAAAGTGCGCAGACTATGCCGAGTCTGCAACGCTGCCGAACGGCCGCGGCCGATAGAATGCCTCACGTCTAACGTGCACTGGACACCGCTTGACTCCGCCTGCGCGTGTCACTTCGGCCGTAAACCGGTCAACCCTTAGGGTTGGATGATCGCCTTGATGTCGCTGCCCTCGGCGGCCAGCATGCGCCGAAAAGCCTCGTCGGCCCGGGTGATCGGAAAGCGCTCGATCCAGCTCTCGTACTCGATCTTCCCGGCGGCCAGCAGATCCAGGGCCGTCTGCATGTCCTCGAGCTTGGCCGCATAGGTGCCATGCACGGTCCGCTCGGGCAGCGTCACGTCATATGAGTCGAACGTTATCGCGTTGTCGGTCAGCCCGATCCACACCGCCGCGCCGCCCGGCCGGGCCGCATGCAGCGACTGGCTCTTGGTCAGGCCGAGCCCCACCGCATCCACCACAACGTCGACACCCTCGCCGCCGGTCATTTCACGGGCGATGGCGACCACATCCTCGCTGCGCGGATTGATCACCCGCTCGGCCCCGCACCGCTGGGCGGCCAGCAGCCGCTCGGGGCTGAGATCGGCGGCCAGGATCGTCGCGCCCGTGAGGGCGCTGAAAGCCTGCATCGCCAACAGCCCGATCGGCCCGGCCCCAATCACGAGGACGGTGCTGGGCTCGAGGTGGCGGGTGAGGTCAACCATGTGCGCGCCGTTGCCGAGCGGCTCGGCCAGACAGGCCGCCTCGGCCGGCAGATTGGCCGGCCAGTCCAGCAGGGCGCTGACCGGCACGTTGACGTATTCGGCGAACGCGCCCGGCCGGTTCATCCCAAAGATCTGGCGCTTCGCGCACAAGTGCGGCCGGCCGGCCAGGCAGCGGTTGCATTTCCCGCACGGCACCAGGGCGTTGGCGACGACTCGCGCGCCGATCTTCAAGGACGTCCCGCTCGCGCCGCCCAGATCGGCGATCGTGCCGCAGAACTCATGGCCCATCACCAGCGGCGGCGGTCGGCGCGGGCTGTGATGGCGGAAGCCCTCGAGCTCGCTGCCGCAGATGCCACAGGCCGCGACCCGGACCATCACCTCGCCCGGACCGGGCTCGGGCGGGGGCATGTCGACGACCTCGAGGGTGTCCCACGCGGGATACAGCAATGCCTTCATCTAAATCTCCTGTCCTTTGAATTGGCTGACATACAACCGGTGGTAGAAACCGCGCGCGTCAAGCAGCCCCTGATGCGTGCCCTGCTCAACGATCGCGCCGTTGTCGATCACAAGCACATGGTCGGCGTCCCGGATGGTGCTCAAGCGGTGGGCGATGACAAAACTGGTCCGGCCCGCCATCAGCCGCAGCAGCGATTTCTGGATGCGGACCTCGGTCCGGGTATCCACACTGCTGGTCGCCTCGTCCAGAATCAGGATGGCGGGATCGGCCAGGATCGCCCGGGCGATCGCCAGCAACTGGCGCTGGCCCTGGCTCAGGTTACTGGCCCGCTCCGACAGCACCGTCTGATAACCGTGCGGGAGCTGGCGGATGAAATGATCGGCGTCGGCCATTTCGGCCGCCCGGACGACGTCGCCGTCCGAAGCGTCCAGGCGCCCATAACGGATATTCTCCATCACCGTGGTCGCGAAGAGGAAGGTGTCCTGCAACACCAGCCCCAGCCGCCGGCGCAAATCGGCCTTGCGAATGTCGCGGATGTCTACCCCGTCGATGCTGATCGCGCCGCTGTCGATTTCGTAGAAGCGAGTGAGCAGGTTGATGATCGTCGTTTTGCCGGCCCCGGTCGGGCCGACCAGGGCGAAGATCTCGCCGGCCTGGGCTTCGAGGGTCATGTCCCGGATCACGGGCGAACCGCGGCGATAGCTGAAGTTCACCTTGTCAAAACGGAGTTGCCCACGCATCCGCGGCAGCGCATCGGGCTGCGGCGCCGCGTCGACTTCGGGCGGGGTGTCCAGGATCTCGAAGACGCGCTCGGCCCCAGCGAGCGCGGACTGGATGGTGTTGTAGAGGTTGGACAACTGGCGCAGCGGCTGGACGAAGTTCTGCCCGTAGCTGATAAAGGTGGCGATGATGCCGACGCTGACCAACCCCTGCAGGGCCAGCCATCCGCCCAGACCGGCCAGAACGATGACGAAGAGATTGCCCAGCACGCCGGTCAATGGCATGAGCAGCAGGGCGTACGTGTTGGCGGCCACACCCGAGCGGTAGGCCGCCTCGTTCGCCACCCGGAACTGGGCCAGGACCGAGTCGCCGCGGCGGAACGCCTTGACGACCTTCTGCCCGCTGATCGACTCCTCCATCACCCCGTTCAACTCGCCCAGGTTCTTCTGCAGGTCGCGAAAGCCGCGCCGCGTATACACAGCGACAAAGTTGGTGAACCACAGCATGATCGGCAGGACGAAAAGCGACGCCACGGCGAGCCAGCGATCGAGGACAAACATCGCGATCACGATGCCGGCCATCGACAGCACGCTGGCCAGAAGCGAGGTGATGTTCTGGGCCACGGCCTGGTTGACCGCGTCGATATCGTTGGTCAGGCGGCTCATGAGCTCGCCAGACGGATTGCGGTCAAAAAACGCCAGCGGCAGGGTCTGCAGGCGCCGGAACAGGTCACTCCGCACGCGTTGGAGCGCGCGCTGCGAGATGCTGGCCATCATCCAGTTGGCGACCGCCTGGAGCAGGTTGCTGCCGACGAAGGCGGCCAGCATGAGCCCGGCGATCCGGACAAGTCCGATCGCATCTTTCTTCGCAATGAAGCCGTCGATGGCGACGCCCATCAGATACGGGCCGAGCAGCCCGAGCAGGGTGTAGAGCACGACCAGGATGAAGACCGCCAGCAGCGGTCCGCTGAAGTGACCCAGATAACGGGCGAGGCGGATCAGCGTCGCGCGCGGGTCTTTGGCCTTCTCGATCTTGCCGAGCGAGCGCGGGCCGCGGGCCTGCATTGACGCGCGAGCGCTCTCGCCGGGGCCGGCTCCATGCATCGTCATGCGCGCACCCCCAGCCCAGTCACGGACGCTTCGTCCAGGCGCACCCCGTTTCCAAGTTGCGAGTCGTAGATTTCCTGGTAGATCGGGCTCGAGGCCATCAATTCGCGATGCGTGCCCATCGCGGCGATGGCGCCTTTATCAATGACGACGATCTTGTCGGCCTTGAGCACGGTGCTGATGCGTTGGGCAACCACAAATGTGATGCTGTCAGGCGCGGTCAACTCGAGCGCGTCCTGGATCCTGGTCTCGGTCTCGACATCGACGGCGCTGGTGCTGTCATCGAGAATCAGGATCCGCGGGCGAGCGAGCAACGCGCGGGCAATGGCGATCCGCTGCTTCTGGCCGCCGGAGAAATTGGCCCCGCGCTGCTCGACCCGGGTGTCGTAGCCATGGCTGAGCGCGCGGATAAAGCCATCCGCCTGGGCGGCCTGAGCGGCGGCGATGACCTCCTCCTCGCTGGCGTTCGGACGCCCGTAGCGGATGTTGTCCCGGACCGTGCCCGAGAACAGGATTGACTCCTGCGGCACGACACCCGTCGCGGCCAGCAGCGCGGCCTGCGTTATATCCCGGACATCGGCGCCGCCAAAAGACACCTTGCCCGTGCTGGCGTCATAGAAGCGCGGAATCAGGTTCACCAGGGTCGACTTGCCCGCGCCGGTCGCGCCAAGGATGGCGATCGTCTCGCCCGGGCGGGCCTCCAAATCAATTCCGTTGAGCACGGGCTCGTTGCCGTCGCCGTTATAGGTAAAGCCGACGTTGCTCATCACCGAGCGGGCCCCGGCGCCAGGCAGCGTCTCGTGCGCCTTCACCGCATCGAGGATGTCCGGCATCGTGTCGAAAATCTCACTCACCCGCCTGGCCGACGCCAGGCCGGCCGCCCAGGTGTTCGAGAGCTGGGCCATCATGATGAGCGGCGTCATGGTCGAGACCAGATAGTTGGTGAAGGCGACAATCTGTCCGAGCGAGAGTTCGCCGTTGATGGCCTGCGCACCGCCGACCCAGATCACGATCACCATCCCGATGTTGACGCACAGGGTCAGCATCGGTGTCATCGAGGACATGAACCGCATCACCCGAATCGTCCGGTCGGCAAGGTCGAGGTTGGCGGCCTCGAAACGCTGACCTTCATAGTCCGCGCGCACAAAGGCCTTTACCAGCCGCGCGCCGGCGATGTTCTCGTGCAGCACGTCGTTGAGCCGGTCGAGCTTCTGCTGCACCGTCCGAAATAGCGGCTCCATCCGAAAGACATAGAAGCCGATCAGGACAGACGTGAAGGCGAGCAGCGGCAGCATGGTGAGGGCCAGGCTCGGGCCGGTGCTGATCATCAGGATCAGGCTGCCGATCATCATCATCGGCGCGCGCGTCCCGATTCGGAGCGAAATCTGGGTGAGGTGCTTGAGGGCGTTGATGTCGCTGGTCAGCCGGACGAGCAACTGACCCGTCCGCTGCCGGTCGAGATTGCCATACGAGTAGGCCTGGATCTTGACGAACAAGGCGTCCCGCAGGTCGCGGGCGACGCCCTCACCGGCCTGGACGGAGAAGACGTTGTTGCCGACGGCGATGACGGCGCTCAACGCCGAGATGAGCAACATCAGCGCGGCGGTCTGCAGGACAAGGGGCTGATCGTTCTTGAGGATGCCCTCGTCGATGATGCGCTGAATGAGGCGGGGGATCGCCAGGTCGAGAAAGACCAAGGCGGTCAGCGAGAGAAGGGAGAGGATGGCCTGCCGCCGATACGGACGGAGGTAGCCGAAGATCCGGCGCAGGGATTGCATGCGGGTCTAAGTGTATGCCCGATGCGCCGAAACAAGGATTCTGGTGTTCGCACCCCGTTCCCGTTCCCGTCTACGTTCACGTTCACGTTCACGTTCACGTCTACGTTTACGTCTACGTTTACGTTCACGTTCACGTCTACGTTTACGTTTACGTTTACGTTCACGTTCACGTTCACGTCTAAGTCTACGTCTACGTCTACGTTTACGTCTACGTCTACGTTCACGTTTACGTTTACGTTCACGTCTACGTTTACGTTTACGTTCACGTT
>JBDSIP010000621.1:0-12318 GCA_039917915.1 Thermoflexales bacterium | reverse complement strand
GGTAGTCAAGGCGCGCGGGGCGAGACCATCGGCGCCGACCACCCAGATCTGTGGCCCGAAGAAAGCAACACCGCTCATGGCCGAAAACGACTCGGCCGACTGGCGGCCAAAGACAATCGCGTCTCCGGTCGGCGACCAGGCGGCCCCGTAGTCGTTGGTATCGCTGTAAGGCATAACCGGGGTGAGCGTAACGGAAGCGTAGTCAAAACGGAGAAGCTGCTGGAAGCGCCCGCCGCCGCCCAAGACCAGATCCGACAGCAGAAACGACCTGCCATCGGGCGCCCAGGCCGGGGCATCGCCAAGCACGCTCGGGACCTCGACGGTGGTGCCCATATTCAAATCAAACACGGTCAGGATGCTCTGGATCGTGTCGTAATAACTCAGGGTCTCGCCGGCCGTCGACCAACGGGGTGAAGAGGCAACATATTGCGTGTCGGTGAATAGGGCCGAGGCCTGGCCCGATGTAGCGTCATAGACATACGGCCGCGACGCGCCGGGGATCACGCCTATAGCCGCCTTCTCGAGGTTGCGCCGTTCAAAGGCAATCCGCGAGCCATCCGCCGACCAGGAAGGCGATTGACAGTGCTGCTGATCGCAGCTCACAATTCTCGCGCGATCACTCCCATCGGCGCCAACGAGATACAAGTCTCGACTGCCGCCGTTGTTTCGATTGACACTAAAGGCGATCCGCCGGCCATCCGGACTCACCGCGAAGTCGTAGACGCCAAACGGCTCCGACGTCAGTCGCCGCTCTTGGCCCGTGCCGCCGACATCGGCAATCACCAGATCCGAGATGCCCGTCGCCGGGGCCAGGTAAACCAGGCGCGGGCGATGGGTGACAAACCGCACAACGACATCGTCGCGGGTGAGTCGTCCCCGCGCGCTTGGGGCGCCGGCGCGGATGGTCAGGGTATAAGCCGTGTCCGGCGCGAGGGGCGCGGCTGGCGTGAACAGGGCGGCATTGCCCGACCAGCGCAGCGTGCCGGTCACTGGCGGGCTGAAAATGAGCCGACCATCCAGCGCGGTCTGCAGCATCTGCTCGCTAAACGTCAATCCGATCAGGGGCCGCAGGCCGACATCACCCGAGCCGTTTGCCGGTTGGGTTTGCGCGATTCGCACCCCGACCTGGTCGCCGCGCAGCATCACGATGACGGCCAGGAGGACCGTCGCGACGATGGCGGCAGCGACCGCCTTATCCAGCCGGTCAACGCGCATGGGCTGCCTTTTCGGCAAGGCGGCGCAACGAGGCATGCGGGTGCGCCAGCATCTGCTCGATACTCACCCAATTCGCCCCGGTCAGGATCGGCGAAACGCGGTCAGCCTCAAAGAGATACCGAATGTCATAGTGCCAATGTTCGGGGACGCCCCGCCGAGCCGGGATGCGGTGGGCGTCAACATCAAAGACACCGTCGCCGATCTGGCGCATTTTGTCGTGACCCAGCCCGGTCTCCTCCTCAACTTCGCGTACGGCCGCGGCCAGCGTCGACGGATCGCTTTCCTCGCAATGCCCGCCCGGCTGAAGCCAACGGGCCAGCTTCTCATGCCAGACGAGGAGCGTGAACAGGCGGGTTGGGTCGACGATGAACGCGGAAGCGGTGATGTGGCCCTCGACGGTGTCCCGACCAAAAGGCGCCGATTGAGCGGCGACAAACGCCGCTATCTCAGCCAGATGGTCTGCTTCGGTTTCGTCGGCGGGCGTGAAGGCGCGAAGGGAACCGAGTAACGTGGTTCGGAAAGAACTGATTGGCACGCTGGCGATAATACAGCCTTCATGTCCGACACCGCCGCGCCTCGCCGGCTTTCAACATCGCGATTTTCGACTGCTGTGGGCGGGCCAATTGATCTCGCAGACCGGCACCCAGATGCAACTTACCGCGGTCAACTGGCACATTTTCGATCTGCTGCAAGGCCAGACCTGGACACTGAATGCGCTCGGCATTTCGGCCACTCTGGACGCGCGGGCGCTTGGACTCGGGATCCTGGGGCTGGTTCGCATCGGTCCGATCGTCGTCTTCGCCCTGCTCGGCGGCATGATCGCCGATACCCATGATCGGCGCCGGGTGATGATGGTGACCCAATCCGGGGCCGGAGCATCGGCAGCGCTCCTGGCCCTCGCGACGTTTGCCAGGGTCTACCAGCTCAGGGTGATCTACGTCCTGACCGCCATCAACGCATCGGCGATGGCCTTTGACAATCCGTCCCGGCAGGCGCTCGTCCCCAGCCTTGTGCCACGCGAGCTTCTGACCAACGCGCTGAGCCTAAACACGACGCTGATGCGGGTGGTGTCTATCCTGGGGCCGGCCCTGGGCGGGCTCGCCATCGCGACCTGGAACCCGGGCAGCATATACGCCGTAAATGCGGCTTCCTTCGCAGCGGTCATCCTCGCGCTGGCGTTGATGCGCCATCGGGCTGCTCCGGCGGCCCCGCGCAGCGCCATCACCTTGAGCGGCATGGTGGAGGGGGCCCGCTTTGTCTATCGTGAGCGCATCATCTGGAGCACGATGCTGCTGGATTTCTTTGCCACGTTCTTTGCCTCGGCCCGGACGATGTTGCCGCTGATCGCCAGGGACATCCTGGGCGCCGACGTCATCGCCTACGGACTGCTCTCGTCCGCCCAGGCGTTGGATCGATGGTCGCCGGGGTGGTCCTCTCGCTCCGGCACAGCATTCCAAAGCAAGGGCCAGTGCTTTTGGTCGGGGTGAATATGATGTTCTTCATGGGCGGGCCACAACTGGGCGAACTCGAAGCCGGTGTGGTCGCCTCGGTCTGGGGCATCGTCGCCAGCGTTGTGAGCGGCGGCCTGCTGACGTTTGGCCTGACGTTGTGGGTGGCATGGCGCTACCCTCGGCTGCGCGACTACGAGGGCGTCCCGGCTATCCGTCCGTCCGCGCCAGCTCCGGCCGCATAACGGAGGGGATACTTGCTCCCCGGCGGGTGGCGATGATATCGGCCATGATGCTGACCGCGATTTCCTCGGGTGTTTCGGCCCGAATCTCGAGCCCGATCGGGGCCCGCACGCGGGCCAGATCGGCATCGCTGACGCCCGCCGCGCGCAAGGCTTTCACCGCCGTCGCCCAGCGTCGCCGGCTGCCGATCACCCCGATATAGGCCAGGGGCGATCGCAATAGCACCGGGAGCGCCTCCACATCGATGGCATACCCGCGGGTCACCAGGGCCACAAACACGCGCGGCGAGAGCGTCAATCTCTGAAGTTGATCGAGCAAGGGGCCGGGCAGATAGGCGTCGGCGCCCGGCGCGATGCCTGGAGCGCACAGCTCAACCCGATCATCACTCAGGATCGCCCGAAAACCGGAAAAGGCCGCCAGCCTGACAAGCGCACGGCCGACATGGCCGGCTCCGACAACCAGCACTGTATGAGGCGCGGCCATCGGCTCGATGAAGACATCCACGCTGCCGCCGCACACGCCGGGATCACCCTGCTCCGGATCGCTGAGTCGAAATGAACCGGTCCGCGCTTCGCCATCGGCGATGGCCTCGCGCGCCAGCTCGATGGCACGGCCCTCCAGCGCCCCGCCACCAATCGTGCCGGCCAGAATAGCGCCGTTCGCGCCAACCAGCATCTTCGATCCTGGGCGGCGGGGCACCGAGCCGCTTGATCGAATCACTGTGCACAACGCGCAAGGCGTGCCGGCCCGGGAAGTGGCAAGGGCGAGATCGAGGACATCCAAAGACATTGAGGAGAGATTATAGAACCCGCAGATTACAATCATCGGATGGAATACCGCAAGCTCGGCCGCACCGGCCTCAAGGTGAGCGAACTCTGTCTGGGCACGATGACGTTTTTATGGACGTCCGACGAGCCGTCCTCGTTGGCGGTGCTATCAGCATTCACCGCCGCGGGCGGTAACTTCATCGACACCGCCGATGTGTATTCGCGCTGGGCTACGGGAAATCCGGGCGGGACGGCCGAAACTCTCATCGGCAAGTGGCTCAAGACCGGCACACAGCCGCGCGAGTCGCTGATCATCGCCACCAAGTGCCGCGGCGCCATGGGCAAGGGCCCCAACGACCAGGGCGCCTCACGCCACCACATCATTACCGCGCTTGAGGCCAGCCTGCGCCGGCTGCAGACTGACTATGTTGATTTGTATCAGATTCACTCAACGGATTTTGAAACGCGGCCGGACGAGACGTTGCGCGCCCTGGACGATTTGACTCGCACGGGGAAAATTCGTTATGCGGGCGCCAGCAACTATCCCGCCTGGTGGCTGATGAAGTCGTTGTGGGCGAGCGATGCGCGCAATCTCGTGCGTTTCGAGAGCCTTCAACCGCACTACAACCTGATGGTTCGGGCCGAGTTCGAGCGCGAGCTCGCAGCCGTCGTGGCCGATCAAGGCCTGGCGGTCATCCCGTACAGCCCGTTGGCCGGCGGATACCTCACCGGCAAGTATGCGGGGGGATCATCGCTGGAAGGCACCCGCGCATCGGTCAGCAAGCGCATCCAGGACTACGTGACGAGCGGGCGCGGCGCGCCCATCCTGGCCGCCCTGACCGAGATCGCGACAGCCCGCGAACGCAGCGTGACCGAGACCGCCCTGGCCTGGCTCCTCAGCAACCCGCTCATTACCGCGCCCATCATTGGCGCGAACACCGTGGAACAGCTCAACGCCTCGCTCAGCGTCGTCGGCTATCGACTGAGCGAGGCCGAAATGAAGGCCCTCAACGACGTGTCGAAGTGGGACTAGGAGGAGATCAAGATGTGGTTTTTCAGATCGCCCACAGTCGTTTTCGGCGAGGACGCCATTTTGCACATTCGGGAATTGCGCGGCAAGCGCGCATTCGTCGTTTCCGATAAGACGCTTAACCAGAATGGCCTGCTGGCGCCTGTTTTATTCCAGCTCGAACACGCCGGCATGCAGGTCAAGATCTTTGACGACGTCGAACCCGAACCTGCCCTTTCGACCGTCGAAGCCGGCGCCGATCTGTGCGAGGACTTCGGCCCCGACTGGATTGTCGCCGTCGGCGGCGGAAGTGTCATGGACGCCGCAAAGGCGATCTGGATCCTGTACGAGAACCCCGATATCGAGGTCGATGAGATCAACCCGCTAGACTCGATCACCCTGCGCGAAAAAGCGCGCCTGATGTGCGTGCCAACGACGGCCGGCACGGGCAGCGAAATGACCTGGGCGGTGGTGCTGACCGACAATCGCGGCGACACGCCCCGCAAGTTGTCGACCGGGCATCCGCTCGCCACCCCCGATTACGCCTTCATCGACCCGGGCATGTCGGCCTCGATGCCCAAGGAACTGACAGCCGATACCGGTCTGGACGCGCTGACACAGGCGATCGAGGGCTACCTCGCCACCTGGCGCAATGACTTCAGCGATGGGCCGTGTCTGACCGCGACCAAGCTGTGTTTCAACTACCTCAAACGCGCCTGGGTGGATGCCGGTTTGTCGACGACTGAGGATCTTGAAGCGCGCGAGGCGATGGCCAACGCGGCTGCCCTGTCAGGGATGGGCTACATCAACGCCATGGTCGGTCTCGCCCACTCGATGGCCCATGCCGCCGGCGCGCTTCTCAAGATTCCCCATGGACGCGCGTGCGGACTGTTTCTGCCCTATGTGATCGGCTTCTACGTCGCCCCGGACGCGCCAGCCGACACGCAGACCCGATTTGTCGAGCTCATGGCAGGCCTGGGCGAAGTGCATCCCACTGAAGTCGCCGCCGCAGGACGGCTCGCCAGCCTCGTGCGGGGGCTTGTCACTGAGATCGGCGCGCCACTGACCCTCGAGGCGGCAGGAATCGAGAAGGACGATTTCGATCATGTGCTCGACGCGTTGGTCGATACGGCGGCCAACGACAGTGTCATCTTCACTTCGCCGCGCCAGCCGAGCGCGGATGAGTTGCGAAAGTTGTTCGTTCGCGCCTGGCAGGACTGATCGGCATGCTCAAGCGGTTGGCCCTAATCAGCGTCCACACCTCGCCGCTGGCCACGCTCGGCGGCAAGGACACGGGCGGGATGAACGTCTTTGTGCGCGAGACCGCGCGCGAGTTTGCCCGGCGCGGCGTTGCCGTCGACGTCTTCACCCGCCAGGCCAGCCCGGGTCAGCTCCGCATCGACCCGAGAATCGCGCCAAATGCCAGGGTGATTCATGTGCCGGTCGGCCCCGAAGGACCCGTCGCAAAGGGTGACTTGCCGGGCCTACTGCCGGCATTCGCGGACTGGGTCACCGAATTCGGCCAGGCGGACGAGGGCACTGGATACGACACAATTCACGCGCATTACTGGCTGTCGGGCCTGGTGGCCGAGACGCTCGGCAAACGCTGGGGCATTCCGTTCGTCCAAACCTTTCACACCCTGGCCGAATTGAAGAATCAGATCGCGCAGCGGCCTCAGGACTACGAGAGCACCGAGCGCACCACCGGCGAGTGCCGGGTATGCACGACGGCCGGGCGCATCACGGCCGCCACCTCGGTCGAATGGGACCAGCTCGTTCACATCTACGGCGCGGGCTCCTCGCTGATCCGGATCGTGCCGCCCGGTGTTGACACGTCGCGTTTTCATCCGCTTGAGCAGTCATATGCGCGCAAAGTGATTGGCGTGCCGCGCGACCAGCGCGTGATTCTCTTTGCCGGCCGCATCGAACCCCTTAAAGGCATCGACACGCTGCTGCGGGCAATCGGCCTGTTGCGCGAGCGCCGGCCCGAGTTATCGCCCCGAAACCTCACGGTCCCGATCATCGGCGGAGATCCGAGCGACGAGGGCGTGCGCGCGAATGAGGAGATGGCCCGTTTGCAGGCGCTCCGGGCTGAACTCGGGCTTAGCGACCTGATCACCTTTTTAAGCGCGCAAGACCAGGACTCGTTGAACTTCTACTTTTCTGCCGCCGACTGCCTTGTCATGCCGTCGCACTACGAGTCCTTTGGAATGGTGGCGCTGGAGGCCATGGCGTGCGGCGCGCCGGTGATTGCTTCCGACGTTGGAGGCCTGACCCAGCTCGTCCGGCATGGCGAAACTGGACTTCGGGTGCCACCCCGCGACCCGGGCGCGCTCGCCGACGCGATCGAATACCTGCTTAGCGACGAACCGCGACGGCGGCGGATGGGCCACAGCGCGGCGTGTTTGGCGGAGGATTACGACTGGTCAAAGATTGTTGATAAACTTGCGGCTGTGTACCAGGAGCTGTTGTAACCCATGCCGAACCAGATCAGCTATGTCGCCGTGTGGTCCAAGGATCTCGAAGCCAACCGGCATGTCTTCGCCACGTTGCTCGGGATCCCGATCGCCTACGAAGACGATAACGTTGTCGTGTTCCAGACTGAGGGTACCCAACTCGTGCTGCAGCGGGCCATCGGCGCGGACAGCGCGCTGGCAGGTACTGTCGGCGTTGGGTTTGACGTCGAGAATGTCGAAGAGCTGAGCAATCAACTCCGTTCTGACGGGCAAACACTTGACGTGGACCTGGAGCGCTTTGACAACCAGCAACGTGTGACAGCGCTCCGCCTGGCCTCAGGACAGCTCGTCGAATTCGTCGGCGATTAGACTATGCGCCGACATCATCGCTTTTTGCTGCTCGTCGCGTTGTGCGTCGCGCAGGCGTTCGTCCTCGCCTGCGGCGCATTGCCTTTTCCCGCGGGCCTCAATCTGGGAGACGTCGCCCGAATTGGCGCGACCCCTGGCCCTGGTTACGCCGGGCCGTCCCCCACCCCGCCGCCGGCAAATGTCAGCACGGCCGGGCTTGTCCGCCGGCGCGGAAGACTCCTGGTCGGGGTGCGCTTTGACGCGCCGCCGCTGTCCTCGGTCAACGCGGCCGGCGAACTCGAAGGCCTTGACATCGACCTCGCACGCGAATTTTCCCGGCGCTGGCTCGGCAGCCCGGACAAAGTCGAATTCAGCCAGGTAACGTCTGCTTCGGCCTTGCGCCGTGTCGCCAGCCGCGAGATTGACCTGGCAATGGGCGGCATTGTTCAGACTCGGGCCGGCGAATTGCAGGTGGATTGGAGCCTGCCCTATCTCGTCGATGGAGATGCGCTGCTTGTTCGGACAGGGGCGATCACCAACACCGCGGGTCTGGCCCGCAAAAACATCGCCTATATCGACGTTGAAAATACAGCTTCCCTGCGAACGGCGCCGGCGACCGCGGGCTTTACCGTGTCGCTCAAGAGCCTGGTCTCGTATCCGGCCGCCTACCAGCTCTTGCGTGCGGGAGGCGCCGACGCCGTCCTGGGCAAGTGGCGCAGGCTGCGACTCGAGGTAGCGACCAATCCCGGGGTGAGCGTGCTTGACGTCGTGCTGCGCGAACCGGTGGCCATCGCACTGCCCCAGGGCGATACGGACTGGGCTGCCCTGGTGAACGCAACCCTGAGCGACCAGATCGCGGATGGTGGATTTGGTTCGTTATACGCTAAGTGGTTCAAGGCGCCGCCGCCACCCGGTCAACGACCAGAGACAGCCCCGGTGACGTTTGCAGCCCTGCCCGACACCCTCGTGACGCGCGACAGTATCTCGAATCTGGCCCAGACGCGCAAGATACGGGTGGGCTATGTGAGCAACGCCGATCCTTTGGCCTACGCCAACCGGGAGCAAGCCAATGGATTTGAGGTCGACTTGCTGCGCGAAATTGCCCGCCGCTGGTTTGACGCGGAAACGGCCGCCCAGTTTGTGGCTTACCAGACCGCCGATGCGCTCGCCAATGGCCTGCAAGCCGGCGCTGTTAATGTCGGGATCGGCGGGCTGCGCGCAAATCTGCCGAACAACCGACGGCTCGATTTCGCGCCACCCACATTCCTGGGTGGAGTCGGTTTGCTCACCCTGAGGTCGAATAAGGGCACGACGTTTGGCGACTTCGGCGGCAAAACGGTCGGGGTGTTGCGTGAGGGCGTGGATCAAACCACGCTCGCCGCCTTGAAGACTGCGCGCGGCGTGACGTTCAACGAGGTTGTCTTTGCGGACACCGGGAGTGCGCTGCAGGCCTTGCGCAGCAATCAAATTGCCGCCATCGTCGGTGAGCGGCTGACCCTGTTTGGGCTGGACCGGGCGAATCGGGACTCGAAGGTGATTGGCGATCAGCTCAGCGTCGCGCCAATGTCGATCGCCGTCGCTGCGGGCGATTCCGGGCTGAAGAATGCGATATCGCTCGGTCTGCAGGAGATGTTGGCCGACGGGACCTTCGCCAAGATATACAAGAAGTGGCTGGATGAGCCCTTCAAGGCGCCTTTCGAACCCGCGCCCGGTGAAGCCGTCCCGAGTCGCAGCTTGATCGTCGCGCCGTAGAACCCCTTTTCAAAACCAATGGCGGAGCCGACAATGTTGAGTTGCGAATCTCGCCGAAGTGGCTGGAAACCAGGCGCTCTGCGCGTTCTTCGGCCACCAGAGATGGGCCTCGCCCCACAATATCCGGCTTGGCCGACGGTGCATGACGTTTGACCTGCGACCCAAATCTGACGCTCGACCTATGTGGATTTCTCAATAACGAGCACGTGCGAAATGCCAAACACGCGGGCGGGGGTGCGCTCGAGGGCCTGCCAGAATGCGCGCAGGGCCCGCCCCGCCCCGCCCAGTCTCCGGACGAGGTTGTCGAACCCGCCATAGATCTGGGTGTGCGAAACAACCCGCGACGGCGTGCCGTCAAACAGGCTGCGCATTTGACGGGCTGTGTAGGCCCGCACATGGGGCGCCAGGCGGTTACGCGCCGCATCCGGAAGCCAATTCACGAACGGTTTGTTGCCAAAGCGGTATTGCCCTCGCCAATAGATTCCGTGCGTCTCAAAAAAGTAGAGCCGGTTGGGGGCGAAGATGACTGCCCGTCCGCCGGGTCGCAACACGCGCACGATTTCGCGGGCCGAAGCCCGATCATCATCGACGTGCTCGAGCACTTCATTGCTCAGGATCACATCGACGCTGTTGTCGGCATATGGCAGGCACTCGCCGACTGCGGCAATCATCCCCGCGATTCCATTCCGCCGGCCCTTTGCCAAACGTTCAAACTCCACATCGAAGCCAAACGTAAACGGCGTGCGCTTGCGGATCGAGCGCATATAGGCGCCGATTCCGCAACCCGCGTCGACGACAACTTTGCCGGCCAGCGGCGCGGCGGCCTCGACCATGGCCAGGCGGCGCTCCTGCCCGGCCCGCCAGACAAAGGACGGGTTGCCGCGCTCGGCGGCCTTGTCGGCGAGAGGCGCCGATGGCGACGGCAAGTCTGGCATTGCCTTCCGATTATGCCGCCACAATCCGCGGCATCGTCAACATGACCGCGTCCAGCACAAGCTGCGGCCGGGCGTTCTGATGCAGGCGCTGCATCGCCTCGCGCACGGCGCAGGCGGCCGCAAAGGCGGCGCTGGCATCGACCCGCCGGGCCACACCTGCGATGTCGGCGACGACATCACTATTGCGAGCTGACCCGGCGCCACAGTTCGCGCTGGCCCGGGCCACATCCCGCCAGAACGACTGCCAGGTTTCAAGCGCCGCCATCCGCGCGTCCTCGGCATCGGCCCGGCTGAGCTTCTCGGCGTAGATCAAGCGCTCGGTCCGCGATGCTGACAACAGTATCATCAAGTCGTGCAAACGTTGCGCCCGGACCGCAAGGGCGTCATCATCCGCCAGCGCATTGTTCGCCCAGCCCGGACGACCGCGCGATAGACGGGCCAGCAAGGCCGCGCGTTCAGGGGTTGCCCCGCGTCCGGTCAGCGACGTCTCGATCTCGACCCGGGGCACGGGCCTCAAGTTCAGGATCTGGCAGCGCGAGGCGATTGTCGGAAGCACGCCATCCACATTCGGCGCGATCAGGATGATGACGACCGACGGATTGGGTTCCTCGAGGGTCTTCAGGATCGCGTTCTTGGCGCTGTCGGTCATTTCGTGGGCGTCGTCGATGACGGCCACTCGCGCCCCCCCCTCGACTGGCGTGAGCGAGAGCGAATGCAACAGCTCGCGGGCGGTCTCAACCTTGATCGAGCCCTCGTCGGGCGCCAGCCACGACAAATCGGGGTGCTTTCCCGCCAGTGCGAGGGACCGGGCACGCTGCGGGTCGCGCGCCCGGCTGGCCAAAGCCTCGGCCGCCAACGCGCGCGCCAGGGTCGCCTTGCCGACGCCCGTCGGACCAGTGAACAAGTGGCTCTGGGCCAGACGCCCTTCGGACAGGGCCGAGGTTAGTTGGCGCTTCGCCCAGGCGTGGCCGATGACGGCGTCGAACGCGTTGACTGTCATGGAAGCTTAGCCCGCATCGGACGCGCGAGACGCCCGCCGGCGCTCCACCGCGCGCCACATGACGTAGCCAACGACGAGCACGATGACAACTAGCAGCGGCGGAAGGAAGATGGCGACAAACGAGGTGGTGGCAGAGGTCACATCCTCCAACACGCTCATCACCGGCGCGCCAATCCCGCCAGTCGACACATTGACGATCGGCCGCGCGGCGGCCTTGGCCGCGTGCGCGCCAAAGGCCAATACCAGGCCCAGACCCAGAGCGACGGTCGGGTCAATGCCTGTCACCACGCCGGTGTTGGCGGCGAAGAGCACTGCGCCGGCCGCCGGCCGGACAAACGTTTGCACGACGTCATTGACGTGGTCAGCCCCAGGGATCTTGTCGACGACGAACTCGATGATGAGCAGGATCGTCAGAATGATGATCGCCGGCCAGGTCGTCAGGATGTCAAACGGCTCGCTCAGCTTAAGCAGCCCGAGTTTGCCAACGACGGCGACGATCAGCAGCGGGATATAGGCGTTAAGCCCGGCCGCGCCGGCCAGCCCGAATGCGGTGATGATATTTGTGAGCGCCATGATTACCTCCTTTCATCCGCGCGCGGGCACGCGAACGAAAGGATCATAGCATCTCCTGCGGCGCGCCGCCAATCCAATGTGTTGTCTGAATCGCTATCCCCCGGCGGAGCCGGGGGATAGCGATTCAGACGTATTCTCGGTCGTGGCGAAAAGCAAACGGGGCGGGCGCCGTTTCCAGCGCCCGCCCCGTATTGTGCTTTCGATGGAGCAACAACCTGCCGTCTAGCCCTTGGCGGCTTTAACGATTTCGGCAAACGCCCCGGCGTCACGAACGGCGAGGTCGGCCAGCATCTTGCGATTGATGGCGATTTCAGCGCTGTTCAGCCCGGCAATCAACCGGCTGTAGGTCATCCCGTTCAAGCGCGCAGCCGCGTTGATGCGCGTGATCCACAGATTGCGGAGCAGGCGCCGGCGGTTGCGGCGGTCTCGGTAGGCGTAGGCCCACGCGTGCAGGCGAGCTTCGGTCGCCTTGCGAATGTGCTTGTGGCGGGCGCCGAACTGCCCTTTAGTTGCCGCAAGAACGCGATTGTGGCGTCGGCGTCCTTTGACGCCGCCCTTTACTCTTGCCATGT
>JBDSIP010000620.1:0-5221 GCA_039917915.1 Thermoflexales bacterium | reverse complement strand
CTGGCCCAGCAGCATGTTCAGGACCATATCTCGCCGATGATTCTGGTTGAATTTGGGGTCGTGTTGATGGTTGCGTTGTTTGCCGTTTGGCAGCTCGCGCCGGTGCGGTGAGGCGGGTTCAGCATGGGAGACAGAGTCCTCGTCATCGGATCCGCTAATCTGGACGTGAAAGGCCGCCTGTTGGGGCCACCGATCGCCGGAACTTCCAACGCGGCGGAAATTCGAACATCTCACGGCGGGGTTGCCCGGAATGTGGCCGAGAACCTGGCCCGTCTTGGCGCGCCTGTCACGTTGATGACGGCGGTTGGGGATGACTCCGTGGGCGATGATCTGCTGCGGCATGCCGATGCAATCGGCATCGACATCTCTCGCGCGCTCCGCGTGCGGGACGAATCGTCGGGGATCTATCTCGCGGCGCTGGATATGACGGGCGACTTAACCCTTGGGCTAGATGACCTGCGTATCGCCGAGCGCCTTTCGAGCGACTATCTCGAGGCGAATGCGGATGCGTTCGATGACGCCGACATGATCGTCCTCGACATGAATCTCGGGGCGGATGCCTTTGACACGGCCCTGCGCCTGGCGCGGTCTGCTGGAAAACCCGTGTGTGTCGACCCGACGTCGGACGAGCGCGCGGCACGGCTCGCGCCTTTCCTTGCCCAGATCGATATCATTACCCCCAATATGACGGAGGGCGAAGCCATTCTGCAGGCGATTGAGCAAGCTTATCCGAATCGGCGCGAGGATCTGGCCAAAATACAGGACCTGGATCGAGCCCTGCAGACTGCCCGGCGCCTGGTCCATCTTGGAGTAAACATGGTTGTCGTCACCCAGGCTGAACGGGGCGCGTGCTATGCCACTGAGTTCGAAAGCGGCCAACTTCCCGCGGTGAACGTCCGCATCGCCGATACTACGGGCGCTGGCGATGCGCTCACGGCGACGCTGATCTTCGGTCTCACCCACGACTTCAGTCTCAGTGATTCTGTCCAACTGGGCTTGCGCGCGGCGGCGTTGACGTTGAAGACAACGGCAACCGTCGCGCCTGAGCTTAGTCTGGACCGACTCTATTCAGATCTCTAGCGAGATAATTAAAAGGAAATGTCAAAACAATACAAGTCCCCGCCCGTGCTCGTCATCGACCCGAAGAAGAAATACACCGCCCGCATCAAGACCTCGCGCGGCGATGTCGTCGTCGAATTGCACGCTGACAAAGCGCCCAAGACGGTCAACAACTTCGTGTTCCTGGCTCGCGAAGGCTTCTATGACGGCACGATGTTCCATCGCGTAATCAAAGACTTCATGGTTCAGGGCGGCGATCCGACCGGTACTGGTTCGGGCGGCCCTGGCTACAAGTTCGCGGACGAGATTCACCCTTCGCTGCGACACAGCGGACCCGGCATCCTGTCAATGGCCAACGCCGGGCCAGGCACAAATGGCAGCCAGTTTTTCATCACTCACGGTGCGACGCCCTGGCTGGACGGCAAGCATACTGTGTTTGGCAAGGTCGTCGAGGGCATGGATACGGTGAACGCCATCCCCGAGCGTGACCCAGGTTCGGCGAAGAAGCCCGGCGAGACCCTGATCTCGATTGAGATTGTCGAGGCCTGATCAGGTTCGGGAGTGACATTCCCCGGCGGTGCCGGGGGATGGTAATCCCGAAGACAAACTCGGGTGGCAGCTTTTAGGACGCGACCACAAAACCATTCAGGAGCCTATCGAAATGTCGCAGATTGACAACCAGGATGTTCACGTATCTCATCGCGAGATCTATGCGCCCTCGGAGGCGGTCAAGCGCGCCGCGCGGGTGAAGGATTGGGAGGGGATGTCCGCCTACGCCAGCGAGCACCCCGAGGACTTCTGGGCTGCGCGGGCCGAGGAGCTGGGTTGGTATCGAAAGTGGGACAAGGTCCTCGACAGCTCGAATGCGCCGTTCTACAAATGGTTCGTGGGCGGGCAGACCAACATCGTGCACAATGCGCTCGATCGCCACATGCATACGGCCCGCAAAAACGCCGTCGCCTATATCTGGCAGGGCGAGGACGGCAGTGAGCGCTCGATTGCGTATGCCGAATTGGAACGGGACGTCAGCAAGTTTGCGAATGTCTTGAAAGACAGCGGCGTGAATAAGGGCGACCGGGTTACGATCTACATGGGCCGCGTGCCGGAACTGCCGATCGCGATGCTGGCCTGCGCCAAAATTGGCGCAGTGCACTCGGTCGTCTATGGCGGATTTTCGGTGGAGGCGCTGCATGGCCGCATTGTCGACTCGACCAGCAAGGTCGTGGTGACCTGCGACGGCGCCTTCGTCAGCGGCAAGGTCGTTGAGCTCAAGCACATCGTCGATGAGGCGCTCAAGCGCGAGTCCCCGGTGACGCGGGTGATCTGCTTCAAGCGCACCGGGCGCGAGGTGGGTTGGGTCGAAGGCCGCGACCTGTGGTGGCATGACGCGATGCAGGATGCCAGCCCTGAATGCGAGACCGAGCGCATGGACGCCGAAGACCCGCTCTTTATCCTGTATACCTCGGGAAGCACAGGTAAGCCCAAGGCTCTGGTCCACACCCATGGCGGCTACAGCGTCTACACGTATACGACGCTCCGGTATGTCTTCGACCTGCGCGATGACGACCGCTGGTGGTGCGCCGCCGACCCGGGCTGGATCACCGGGCACAGCTACATCGTCTATTCCCCGCTCATGGCGGGCGTGACAAGCATCATCTACGAAGGCGGACCGACCTTCCCGCAGCCCGACCGCTGGTGGAAGATCATCGAGCAGTATCGTGTCTCGGTGCTCTATTGCGCCCCGACCGCGATCCGCGGCTTCATGCGCTTTGGGCCGGAGTGGCCGAAGAAGCATGACTTGTCGTCGCTGCGCCTGCTGGGGAGCGTGGGTGAGCCGATCAACCCCGGGGCCTGGAAGTGGTACTACGAAAACGTCGGCGGCAGCCGCTGCCCGATCATGGACACCTGGTGGCAGACCGAGACGGGCGGGTTCATGATCACGCCCGTGCCCGTGTCGCCGCTAAAGCCAGGCAGCGGCACGCGCCCGTTCTTTGGAATCAAGGCCGAGATCGTAGATGAGGCCGGCGAGCCATGCAAGCCAGGCGAAGAGGGCTACCTCACGATCCTGACCCCTTGGCCGGGGATGGCCCGCACGATTTACGGCGATCCGGACCGTTATCGCCAGACGTATTGGAATCGCTATCCCGGCCGCTACTTCACGGGGGACTCGGCCCGGATGGATGCGGACGGCTACTACTGGATCATCGGGCGAGTCGATGACGTGATCAAGGTCAGCGGATATCGGCTTGGCACGGCCGAGATCGAAAGCGCGCTGGTGTCGCACCCGGCGGTAGCCGAGGCGGCGGCGATCGGTTTGCCGCACGAGCTGCGCGGCAACACGATCTATTCGTACGTAATTCTGCGCTCGGGTTGGGAAGCGTCGCCCGAGCTCTCCGAGACGCTGCGCCAGCATGTGGGCAAGGAAATGGGACCGATCGCCAAGCCGGAGAAGGTGGAGTTCGTGGCACGGCTGCCCAAGACCCGCAGCGGCAAGATTATGCGGCGCGTGCTGAAGGCCCGCGCCCAAGGGCTGCCTGAGGGCGACCTCTCGACCCTGGAGGAATGAGCATCTTGAATGACCAATTGAATGTGACCGTGTGGCATGAGTTCCGCCACGAGAAGAGCGACCCGATCGTCGGCGCGTTGTATCCCAAGGGGATGCATCGCGCCATCGCCGATGGGCTGGAGCAGCATTCGGACTTCAAGGTTCGAATCGCTTCGCTGGATGAGCCGGAGCAGGGGCTGCCCGATGCGTTGCTGAACGACACCGATGCGCTGATCTGGTGGGGGCACATGGCCCACGACGAGGTCTCGGACGCCTTGGTCGACCGGATTCAGGCCCGCATCGTCGACGGCGGGATGGGCCTGGTCGTGCTCCACAGCGGGCACATGTCCAAGATTTTCCGCAAGCTGATGGGCACGGGTTGCATGCTCAAGTGGCGCGAGGCCGACGAGCGCGAGCGGATCTGGGTGGTGAACCCGGCCCATCCCATCGCGCGCGGTCTGCCCGAGCGGATCGAGCTCGAGCGCGAGGAGATGTATGGCGAGCACTTCGACATTCCCGCGCCCGATGAGCTCGTGCTGGTGAGCTGGTTCCAGGGTGGGGAGGTCTTCCGCTCGGGCTGCTGCTTCTACCGCGGGATGGGCCGGGTGTTCTACTTCCGACCCGGGCACGAGACGTATCCGACTTATTACAACCAGGATGTGCGCAAGGTAATTGCCAACGGCGTGCGTTGGGCGGCGCCGGTCTACGGCCCCGCGCCGATCCGCGGGAATACGCAGCCGCTGGAAGAGCTTTGAGCCGTGTGCCATGAGCCATGAGCCATGAGCCGTGAGCCGTGAGCCATGAGCCATGAGCCATGAGCCATGAGCCATGAGCCATGAGCCATGAGCCATGAGCCATGAGCCATGAGCCATGAGCCGTGAGCTGTGGGCTGTGAGCGGTGGGCTGTGGGCTTTGAGCTGTGAGCGGTGAGCTGTGACGCATAGGTCGCGGCTGATGTCTAACCGAAAGCTGTCCGGCCAGCTAAGGACGCGTCCACGAATGACATTTACATCATCCAGATCGCGATCCGGCCGAGCGCGACGATGTTTTCCAAGACGAGTCCGAGGCGACGCACAACGTAGGCAGCGCTGCTTGCTTAGATCGTCATTCCCGCGAACACGGGAATCCTGTCCAAGAGCCGAGTGCCATAATCTGGGCTCGACCGGCCTTCGCCGCGCTCAATTGTCCTGAAACCAGCGAAATTGCTTCCACATGTCCCACTTTCCAAGCAAAGTCTTCACTGGATTCCCGCGTTCGCGGGAATGACGAGCTAAGCATATCGCGCTGCCGACGCTCAAAAACGAGAGTGAATGCACTTCCCAGACGTCGTCGCATAGGGCGGAAACACAGCCTGGACGATGTAAATGTCATTTGTTGACGCCCCCTCATTAGCCGCAGATGACCCGAGACTCAATATAGCCCGCGTGACGCATGGTCATGACGCGAACGCGCCGTTTGGCTTGCCCTGCCGGACCATCTCCTGGCAATAGGCATACAACGCGTCGTAGACGATCCACTCGGCCTGGTTGAGGGCCATGTCATCCTTGTATCCCAGGTGCCGGAAGCCCTCGGCGATCGCTTCGAGACCTGCGCCCTCGGGCTGATGCCAAAGCGTAT
>JBDSIP010000619.1:0-7548 GCA_039917915.1 Thermoflexales bacterium | reverse complement strand
CGCCGCGCGCACGACTTCCTCACGCCGACCGGCCTGGCGGCCTGCCCGACCTGCGGAAAGCCAAAACCGCCGCACATCGTATGCCCAAGCTGTGGCGAATACCGCGGTAGAGCCGTCGTTTCTGTCGCCAGACCCGAGGCTGAAGAAGGCGACGGGAAGAAGTAGCCGAACGCAAGGGTGACGCGCGCGCGTCACCCTTTTCATTTTTCACATGGCCACCGCCTACGTCTTCCCGGGCCAGGGTTCGCAATTCGTCGGGATGGGCGCCGAGTTGGCCCGCGTGCGCCCGATCTTCCGGGGCACCTTTGACCGGGCCGATGCCGTCCTCGGCTTCTCGCTCAGCCAACTGTGCTGGGAAGGTTCCGAAGCTGCTCTGGCCGACACCCTCAACACCCAGCCCGCGCTATTCACTCACAGCCTGGCCGCCTTCTACATGGCCGAGCTGTCCGGCGAACTCGAGGCGCCGGCCGTCGTGGCCGGCCACAGCCTGGGTGAAATCAGCGCGTTGTGCGCGGCCGGGGTCATCACCTTCGAGGACGGAGTCGCCCTCACCCGCGAACGCGGGCGGCTGATGAAAGAAGCCGGCGCGCGCGAACCGGGCGCCATGGCCGCTGTGCTGAACGCGGAAACATCACTGGTCGAGGCGGTTTGCGCCGAGGTCTCCGCTCAGGTCAGCCCGGGCGTGGTTCCCGCCAATGACAACTGCCCGGGCCAACTCGTGATTTCGGGCGGCAGAGAGGCCGTCCAGGCCGCCGTCGCCCTGCTGAAAGCGCGCGGCGCGCGCCGGGTGGTGGTCCTGAACGTCAGCATCGCCTCGCACTCGCCGCTGATGGCTTCGATGAGCGGGGCCTTCGCCGCCGTCGTCGAGCGCACGCCCATGGCGCCCGCCCGTATACCGGTGATCGGCAACACAACCGCGCGCCCGATCACCCACCCCGATGACATCCGGGCCGAACTCAGCGCCCAGCTCACCTCGCCTGTGCGCTGGACCGACAGCGTGCGGGCCATGGCGGACCTGGGCATCACGCGTTTCATTGAACTCGGCCCCAGGGACGTGTTGTCCAACCTCGTCAAGCGCATCGTGCCGGATGCGGAGACGAGGGCGATTGGGTGACCCATGTTCGCCTCCATGTCGCGGACAGGAAGCTTTCCTGTAACGATATCCCGCGCCCCGGCGTACGCCGGGGCGGGGGATATCGCTACGGGTTAAGATTTCCGTCGCGGCTTCTGGGCCATAATCCACCCCCATGAACCTGACCAACAAGATTGCCCTTGTCACTGGCGCCTCGCGCGGCATCGGGCGTGCCATCGCGCTTGACCTCGCGGCGCGCGGCGCAACCGTCGTCGTCAACTACAACGCCAGCGCCGCGGCCGCCGACGAAGTCGTCGCCGCGATTACGGCTGCGGGCGGCAAGGCTTCGGCCGTGCAGGCGGACGTGTCGAAGTTTGAGGCCGCCCAGGCCCTCGTCAAATATGCGGTCGACACCTATGGCCGGCTCGACATCCTGGTCAACAACGCCGGCACGACCCGTGACACGCTGCTCATGACCATGAAAGAAGACGATTGGGACCACATCATGGCCACCGACCTCAAGAGCGTCTTTAACTGCTGCAAGGCCGCCTCGCGCGGGATGATCCGCCAGCGTGCCGGCCGGATCGTCAATATAACCTCGGTGGTCGGTCTTGCCGGCGGGGCCGGGCAGACCAACTATGCGGCCGCCAAAGCCGGTGTGATCGGTTTCACCAAATCGATGGCCAAGGAAGTCGGCTCGCGCGGGATCACGGTCAATTGTGTCGCCCCCGGGTTCATCCCCACCGCCCTCACCAACGTGCTCACCCTTGAGCAGAAGGAGATGGCCATCAAGGCCACCCCGCTCGGACGCTTTGGCACGCCGGAAGACGTGGCCCATGCGGTATCATTTCTCGCCAGCGATCTGGCCGCCTACATCACCGGCGCGGTATTGTCGGTGGATGGCGGGCTGGTGATGCAATAGGAACGAATGAATAGCACGGTTTCAATCTCCCCCGACGTCGTTCGCGAGGTCGCGCGCATAACGACCCTGGCCACACCCGGCGTGCTGGCCCTGGTCGACAAACCCGGCGTGCAGCATGGGTCGCGCGACGAGTTTCGCGGCGTTGAGGTTGCCGTGCGCCACAGCCGCGCGCATGTGCGTTTGCGCCTTGTCGCGGCCGCTGACGTCTCCTTGATTGAACTTGGCCACAAACTGCAAACCGATGTCTCCAGCGCGGTCGCAGAACTGGTTGGCATGGACGTCACCGCGGTCGACGTGACGTTCGAGGATGTCCGGAACCCCGCGTGACTGGGTCCACGAATCCCAAGCGGCGCGAAGCGCGTACCCTGGCCCTGGTCGCGCTGTACGAATCCGACCTCGCCCATCATCCGGTTGGCGAGGCGCTTGGACGCCTCATTGTCCAGAACAAAGCATACGACGACGCGTCCGCGCCGGAGGCCGGGCCGATTGACGACGAGGCGGAGGAAGTCAGCCAGGCGCCCGGTCCCGATGCCATCGCATACGCGTCACAGCTCGTCAGCGGCGTGACGGTCAACCGCGAAAATATCGACGCGCTGCTGGGAGTGTGCGCGCCTGAGCACCCCATTTCAGATCTCGCCGCGATCGATCGGAATATCCTGCGCATCGCCGTGCACGAACTTGTCGCCAAACTCGCGCCGGTCAAAGTCATTGTGAACGAAGCCGTTGAACTGGCCAAGATCTATGGCTCGGACGCTTCGCCTCGCTTCATCCATGGCGTGCTCGGCGCGGTCACTGCCCGCATCGCCTATCGCGGCTCTCCGGCGGCGCCCGCTCCTGCCTCACCATGAACGGAACGCTTTTCGGGATGGGTCTGCCCGAGATCCTCGCCATCGCGGTGCTCACCCTGCTCGTGTTTGGCCCGGATCGCCTGCCCGGGCTGATGCGCAACTTCGGGCGCGGTGTGCGCAAGATGCGCGAAGTCTATACCGCCCTCTCGGCCGAGGTTCAGAAAGAGCTCGGGCCCTATGCCAAAGAGATCGACGAAGCGACCCGTGACCTGCGCAAGGACATCAATTCGATTCGCGAGATCACCGATGTGCGCAACCTGATCCCGCCCATCAGCCTGATCCCGCCTGAGGAGGCAAAGGCAGACGCGCCAGCGCCGCCCACGGGCCCAACGATCGGAGGGGTTCATATGGCTGCCGTGAACGAAACGCCCTTGTCGTTCCCGCCGTTTGATCCACAGCCCGGCCAGCAGGCCGCGGTTGCCGCCGAGATACAGCAAAACCAAACGCCCGCGGACGCAAACACATCGCCGCCGGCCACCCCCGAAGCAGCCGCCAATCCGCCGCCCGAGAACAGCATCGCCCTTCACCCGGTACACGCCGGCGTCGCCCTGAGTGACGACAATCCATGGAAAAGTTAAGAGTCACTAACAGAACCTACTCCGGAGGCGATATCCCGCGCCCCGGCGTACGCCGGGGCGCGGGATATCGCCTCCGAAAATGGGTCTTGTTAGGAGTTCTAAGCCCTGAAATATGACCACAACTGCCAAATCCATGGACACCGAAGAACCGCAAGAAGAGGCCATGAGCCTGCTCGACCATCTGCGCGAGCTCCGCGATCGGCTCTTTCGGGCCGTGCTGGCGCTCGTCGTTGGCACAGTGATCGGCTTCGTTCTGGCCGAGCCCGCGCTTCGAGCCGTCGCTGAGCGCATCCCCGGCCAGAAATTCTTCGTCATCAATCCGACCGAGGGTCTGACCAATTACTTCATGATTTCGGTCACGATTGGGGCGGCGCTGGCGATGCCGATGATTCTGTACCAGATCATCGCCTTCATCATGCCGGGTCTGCTGCCGCGCGAGCGGCGCTGGCTGCTCATTGGCCTGCCGATGGCATCGCTCCTGTTCATTCTAGGCATGGCGTTCTCGTGGTTTCTGTTCCTGCCGAATGCCATCGACTTTTTGTCAAATCTGCTTCCCAGCGTGTTTCAGGCGCAATACCGGATTGACGAAACGCTCCCATTTTTCACAAACGTCATTTTCTGGATGGGCGTCGCCTTTGAGATGCCGATCTTTATCTTCCTGCTGGCGAAGCTGAACGTGATCACGGCGCGGGTGCTGGTGCGTCAATGGCGCTACGCCGCCGTGATCATGGCGGTCGCGGCGGCCCTGATTACCCCCACGCCTGACCCGGTCAACATGCTGATCGTGATGGCGCCGCTGGTGGTCCTGTATTTGATCAGCATCGGTCTGGCCGCTCTCGCCCGCAAAGGCTCAACCACGCCAGCGATGCTCGATCCCGACGGGAAATAGGCCATGATCCTTCACCTCGTAACCACCGACGATTGGAATGCAGCCCCGCCTGACCTGCCCTTCACACCAAAGGCCTACGCCGCGGATGGCTTTATCCATTGCGCATTTGGCGACGCCTTGATGCTGACCATCGCTAATCGCTTCTACAAGTCACAGCCAGGCGAATTCCTGGCCATCGCCATCGATGAGACACGCGTCACCGCGCCGGTCAAGTGGGAGGCCCCCGCCTCGCCTGCGACGGTTGAAACGCCAGCCGCCACGCTGCCGCCCGAAGCCGAAGCCGAATTCGGCGCGGCGCCGGTCGGGGCGCCAGCCGCGACCCTGTTTCCGCACATTTACGGATCGCTCAACCGGGACGCGATCCTGGGCGCGCGCCGCCTTCTCCGCGAGCCGGACGGATCGTTCACCGGCTATACCCCGATTGACGCGCCAACCGCAGCTCAGACCGCGGCCCGCCCAACGGATCGAGCCAACCCTATGAACTTGAAGACCGCCAGCCAGCTCGCCAATGAACTTGTCGATGCGACGGACGAGTTCTCGAAGTCCCTCGACCGCTACAAAGATTCGATCGAAGCCCGCATGGCCGAGCTCGACAAGAAGATTAAGAAGCTATGATCGCGTAGAGTCCACGCCATGCAGAGCCGACGCTCGAACCCAGCGCGGGTAAACCGCATCGCCTACGTCAACCTGGACGGCCAGGTCATGACGATGGCCCCCGACGGCTCTGACCAGCGCATGCTGTCGCGCGACCGTTTTTTTCAGTTTCCAGCCTGGTCGCCCGACAGCCGGCACGTCGCGGCAATTGGCAGCAGCCGGGCCAGCGCCGGCATCTTTGTGTTCGAGGATGAGGACGCCCTGTCCACCCTGCCGCCACCCGTGTACGACAGCCGGGGCGGACCGCCGATCTACCTGTATTGGGCTCCCGACAGCCGGCACCTGACTTTCCTGGCGGGCCTGCCGCCCCAGCAAACGATGGGGCTGCGCCTGGTGTCGATCGAAGGCGATCACACCGGACATCTGATCACGACCGGACGCCCATGTTTCTGGCAGTGGGCGCCGGAAGGCGATCGTATCCTCCTTCATCAGGGGTTTGCCGGCGACAACGAAGGCCGGCTCGGATTTGTGGATCCGTTCAAGCCGGGCACCAGCATTACCGCCGAGAATCTCGACCAACCCGGGTTGTTCCAGTCGCCGGGCATCGCGCCGAGCGGCGAACACTGGGCCTACGCGCGGGTCAACCTGGCCGGGGAAACGGAGATCGTCATCGACGGGCGGCGTCTCGACGAAGGCGTGACGGTCACTCACTTTGGGATTGTCGCGCTGGCATGGAGCCCGGCCCGCGACCAGCTCGCCTATATCAGCCCACCTGGCCCGGCCCGCGCCTCGTATGGCCCGCTCCGCCTGCTCGAGCTGGACGGCAGCACACGCCAGATCAGTGACGAGTTGGCCCTGGCGTTCTTCTGGTCCCCCGACGGAAACAAGATCGCATTTATGACCGTCGCGACTGCGCTCGCCACGGTGCAGCGCGCGCTTGGGCTGGATCCGAAACCCGACCCGGGCGGCCTGCGCGCCGCGCCCGAAGCTGCCGCCGACCGCACGCTGTGGCTCAACCTGTGGGTGGCTGATCTCGCGACCGGGCGCAACCAGCTCCTGAAAACCTTCAGACCGTTGGACGTCTTTATCGGCCGCTATCTGCCGTTTTTTGACCAATATGCCCACAGCCATCAGGTCTGGTCGCCGGACAGCGATGCCATCATCTTGAACGAGATTCGCAACGACATCGCCCGGATCACTGTGGTCCCCATCGATGCGCGGGCTGGCGGGCCGCTGGAACTCGCCAGCGGCATGATGCCGGCCTGGAGTTGCGCATGACGGTTCAACCAGAGTTTTCCCGCCAAGCCCGCCGTTGGGCTCGGCTGATGGCCGGGCTGGTTGCCTTTGGGATTGGGATTGCGCTGATGAAACACGCGGATCTCGGTCTGGGCCCATGGGAGGTCCTCAACGACGGTCTGAGCCGGATCACCGGAGTATCGCTTGGCACGGTTGGAATCGTGATGGGCATCCCGATTCTGCTGCTTTGGCTGCCGCTGCGCGAGCGGCCGGGCATCGGCACCATCCTGAACATCATCGTTATCGGCGTGGTCATCAACGAAATGCTGCGCCTGCTGCCGCCGCTGGCGGTCTTTCAGGCGCTGACGCCTGGCGCGCCGTTCCTGCCCCAGAGTCTCGAGATGGCGCTCGGCATTGGGCTGATCGGCTTTGCCAGCGCCCTGTATCTGGGGGCAAACCTTGGGGCCGGGCCGCGCGACGGGCTGATGATGGGCCTCACCCGCCGCACGGGCTGGAGCCTTCGTATCACCCGCACGCTGATCGAAGTCGGCGCGCTGGCGATTGGCTGGCTGCTCGGCGGCAGCGTCGGAGTCGGCACGCTCGCTTTTGCGTTGTGCATCGGTCCGGTCGTGCAGGCGATGTTCGCCCTCACCCGCACCCCCGACCCGCGCAAACGCCCAACACCCCATGCGTAGCGACCTTGAAGCAATCCTGCGCGCCGCGCTCAGCGCCGCCGACCCGGGCCGGGCCGTGCGCCAGCATGCCCGGCGCGAGGATGACACCCTCATCCTCAGCGACGGCGCGCGCTATGACCTGGGGGCGTGCCCGGACGTCGTCCTGATCGCCGCCGGCAAGGCCGCCTGGTCAATGGCCCAGGCCGTTACACCGCTGGTCGCGGATCGCCTGCGCCGGATGGTGGTGGTCACCAAGTATGGCCATCTTCCGCCTGATGCCGCCGCTCGCGCGCCGGATTTCGCGGCCCTGATCGAATCCGGGCACCCCAGTCCGGACGAGAACAGCGTGCGCGGCGGCACGGCCGTCCGCGCGGCGCTGACCGATCTCGCGCCGGGCAGCCTGGTTATCGTGTGCGTCAGTGGCGGCGCGTCAGCGCTGCTCCTCGCGCCGCACCCAGGAATATCGCTCAACACCGCCAGAGCCATCAACGACGCGCTGTTGCGCAGCGGGGCGGACATCACCGAGATGAACGCGGTGCGGGGCCGCCTGGACCGGCTCAAAGCCGGCGGTCTGGCCCGCCTGGCCGCGCCAGCGGCCGTCGTCGGATTGGTCGTCTCCGACGTCATCGGCGATTCGCTTTCGGTGATCGCCTCGGGCCTCACCCATGATCCCGCCGCCCACAATGTGCTGGTTGCAAACAACGCGCAGGCCTGCGCGGCGGCAGCGGCAGCCGC
>JBDSIP010000618.1:0-3101 GCA_039917915.1 Thermoflexales bacterium | reverse complement strand
TCAGAGTGGCGTTGCCACCTGCGTAAAAAGGCGATTGGCAGCGAACGGCCCCGGTGAAGCCGGGGCCGTTCGCTGCCTGTACCCCACAATGGGTCCAGGCGAGGCCCTCTCAGCCAACGGCAAGCATTCGCACGGGCCGTTGTGCGTGTGATACCATCCTTCGCGTATGGGCTAGCCTGGCCGATTCTGATCATGTCGATCCCGGTCTTATTCCTTTTATTCCTGTTTGTTGAGGTGCTTTATGCGCATCCCCGCCTCGCTGCACTGGGTGCTGCGATTGTGCGGCGGGATCCTGCTGGGCACACTGGGTTGGGCGGCCTCCGACCTGGTGCCGCGCTCGGCGCTTCCCGTGCCGCTCGATACGCCGCTCATTTTCCATTCGCTCGTAACCGTGATCCTCGGCGTTGTCGGGATCATCGTTTTCCCGTGGCTGCTTGCGCCCCCGCTCAGCGCGCTTGTTGAACTGCTGTCGCACATGAGCGTCGCCCAGATCATCGCCGACTTCATCGGCGTTGTGACCGGGCTGGCCGTTGGCGCGCTGATCGCTGTCCCATTGGGCTATCTGCCGGACCCATTCCGGCAGGTATTGCCGCTCGTTACAGCCCTGATCTTCGCCAATATCGGCTTTCTGCTGATGAACGCGCGCTATCGCGAGGTCTTCACGGTCCTCAATTTCAGGCTGCGCTCGGCCCCGCGGAACGGCGAGGATGGCCCGGCCCGCGGCAAGCCCGAGGGGGACAGCGAGCAGGAACCCTCTGACCCGCCGGCGCGCGAGCGCCTGCTGCTCGATACCAGCGTCATCATTGACGGGCGGATCGCCGATATCTGCACGACCGGCTTTGTGCGGGGCGAGTTGATCGTGCCGCGCTTTGTGCTGGCTGAACTCCAGCGTATCGCCGACTCTTCCGACGGGCTGCGCCGGGCGCGCGGCCGGCGCGGTCTCGAGGTGCTCAAGCGCCTGCAGAAGGAATCCCTGGCGCCGGTGCGAATCACCGACGACGATGCGCGAGCCCGCGAGGTGGACGAGAAACTGGTGATGCTGGCCAAGGAACATGGCTGGTTGATCCTGACCAATGACTTCAATTTGAACAAAGTGGCCTCGCTGCAGGGCGCCCAGGTGCTGAACATCAACGAACTCGCCAACGCCGTGAAGGCGGTGGTGCTTCCGGGCGAATCGCTGCAAGTGCAGGTAATTCAGCGCGGCAAGGACTACGATCAGGGGGTGGGCTATCTCGAGGATGGCACCATGGTGGTGATTGAGGGCGGGGCCGCCTTTCTGGAGAAGAACCTCGAGGTGACCGTGACAAAAGTGCTTCAAACCGCCGCAGGGCGGATGATATTCGCAAAACCATGAGCCTGGCAATCTATAACTTCCTGACCGGACAAAAAGAGCCCTTCAAGCCCGTGACCGAGGGGCAGGTCACCATGTATGTGTGCGGTCCAACCGTCTACGACTACTCCCACGTGGGTCACGCCAAGACCTATGTCTCGTTTGACGTGATCGTGCGCTGGCTGCGCTACAGCGGCTACACCCTGCGCTACGTGCAGAACATCACCGATGTAGGGCACCTGCTCGACGACGGCGAGGACCGGATTCTGAAAGGCGCCCGCCGCGAGCGGGTCGAGCCAATGCAGATCGTGGAGAAGTACATGCGGGAGTATTTTGCCGACATGGACGCGCTGGGCGTGGCCCGGCCGGACATCTCGCCGCGCGCGTCGGCCCATGTGCCCGAGCAGATTGAGATGATCCAGACCCTGATCGAGGGCGGGCACGCCTACGTTGTGAATGGCTCGGTGTATTTCAGCGTTAAATCGTTTGCGGAGTATGGCAAATTGAGCGGGCGCAAAGTCGAGGAAATGGAAGCCGGAAAGCGGGTCGCAGTCCGCGACGAAAAGCGCCACCCGCAGGACTTTGCGCTATGGATCAACGCGCCCGAGGCCCACATCCTGCAGTGGCCGTCGCCCTGGGGGCGGGGTTACCCGGGTTGGCATATCGAGTGTTCGGCCATGGCCGCCAAGTATCTGGGTGAGACCTTCGACATACACGGGGGCGGCGTCGACAATATCTTCCCGCACAACGAATGCGAAATCGCCCAGAGCGAATCGGCCCATGGCAAGCCCTTCGCCAACTACTGGATGCTGGGCGGCACGCTGCTGATCGACGGGGTCAAGATGAGCAAGTCGCTGGGCAACTTCGTCACGATCAAGGACGCGCTCGATCGGCATCGCCCGGAGGCGCTCCGGATGTTCATCCTGAGCGGCCTGTATCGCAGCCCGGCCGACTTCAGCGAAGCCGCGCTCGAAGCGGCCAGCAAGGGTTCGGACCGGCTGAACACGGCTGCCCGCCGGGTGCGCGAGGCGCTCAAGAATCCGCCGGATCTCGGCCCCGAGGCGACGCCGGAGATGACCAATAACCTGATCGAGACCCTCGACCAGATGCGGATGCGTTTTGCCGGCGCCATGAACGATGACTTCAATGCGCCATTGGCGCTGTCGGTCCTTTTCGACCTGGGCACCGAGGCAAATCGCTGGATTGACAAGGGCATTGCCACGCGCGAGGCGCTCGAACAGGCGGACAACATCTTCCGCGAGCTGGGCGGCGACGTGTTGGGCGTGATCCGGGCGGGCGAGGCGGCGAACAGCGGCAGCGCAACCCGCGAGGCCGGCCTGGTCCAGATGCTCATCGAGCTTCGCGCGCAAGCGCGCGTCTCCCGCGACTTTGCCCGCGCCGATGCCATTCGCAACCAGCTCACCGCGCTCGGCGTGACGCTGGAGGATGGGGCGAAGGGAACCTCGTTTAGGGTGGGGTAAGGTGGGTAAAGTGGGTAAGGTGGGTAAAGTGGATAAAGTGGGTAAAGTGGGTAAGGTGGGTGAGGTCGGTGAGGTCGGTAAGGTGGGTAAGGTGGGTAAAGTGGATAAAGTGGGTGAGGTCGGTAAGGTCGGTAAGGTGGGTAAGGTCGTTAAGGTGGAGAGATGTTAAGGAGAGGCGATGGCGCGGGCTGAGCGGTTTGAGGAATTGGAGGTGTGGCAGACAGCACGCGAAATCACACGGGCGGTCTATGATTTATCGAACCGAGGTGAATTTGCGCGTGACTGGGGGC